>JBQTJD010000445.1:0-5060 GCA_052387475.1 Anaerolineales bacterium
GGTTGAGTATGGCGCGAACGCCGAGCGCTTCCCTGAGGCCGAACGGCGCGAACATCCCGTGCTGGACGATAACCCGATGTACATCCGGGACTACAGTAAGTGCATTTTGTGCTGGCGCTGTGTGCAAGTGTGCGCGGAGGATGCCCAGTACACCTTTGCCCTGAGCTTTGATGGGCGCGGCTACGAAACCAGCATCGGCACGTTTTTTGAGAAGGGCTTGAAGGAAACCACCTGCGTGTTCTGCGGCCAGTGCGTGGGCGTGTGCCCGACCAACGCCCTCAAGCCCAACCGCGAGTGGCTGCTGCAAGACGGCATGACGCCGGACGAGATCATGAACATGACTCGGAGTGAACGGAGGCGCAAGCGTAAAGCGTGAAACGTGATGCGTAGCGGGCGTAGGCTCAATCAACGACCCGACACTTCACAATGACCAGTCCTCATGTTTCACGCATCACATTTCACGGACTTCGACCATGACTTATCTCGAACTCGCTCCTATCGCCTTCGGCATCTTGTCGGCCGCCACGTGGGGCGCGGGCGACTTCAGCGGCGGGTTGGCCAGCAAGCGCGCGGGTGTGCTCAGCGTCATCATCGGCTCGCAATTGGTGGGGATGTTGCTGCTGATTGGGTTGGCGTTGGCCTTCGATACGGCTATGCCGTGGGCGAGCGACCTGGGATGGGGGGCGGGCGCGGGATTGGCGGGTGCAATTGGTTTGTTCGCGCTTTATCGCGGTCTAGCCTCCGGGCGGATGGGCCTCGTCGCGCCGCTCTCCGCCGTGCTGGCCGCCGCGCTGCCCGTTATCGTCGGCTCAATCACACAGGGCCTGCCCGATGGGTTGCAATTCCTCGGCTTTGGCTTTGCACTGGCCGGAGTGTGGCTGCTCTCACGGCCCGAAGGCGCGCTGAGTTTTAGGCTGAAAGATCTGACGTTGCCGGTCGTGGCCGGGCTGGGCTTCGGGTTGTTTTTCGTGTTGATGGATCGCGCTAATGACCACGCCATCTTCTGGCCGATTGTGGCCGCGCGGGTGGCGTCACTCGGGCTGATGAGCGGCATTGCATTGTTCAATCGCCAGCCGATGTGGCCGGCCCGAACGCACTGGCCCCTCACCGTCCTCGCCGGCGTGTTGGATGCGGGAGGTAACGCCTTCTTCACTCTGGCCGCGCAGGCCGGGCGGCTGGATGTAGCGAGTGTGCTATCGTCCTTGTATCCGGCCTCCACGGTGGCGCTGGCGTGGGTGGTGTTGAAGGAGCGCCTCACGCGCCCGCAATGGGTGGGCGTGGCCGCCACACTTGTGGCAATTGTGTTGATTGCGCTGTGACGATGACGCCGACCAGCCTGAATTGTCCAAGCTGTGGCGCGCCTTTGCGATTTGAAGATGGGCAGCACCGCACACTGTGTCTGTAATGCGGCTCGACCATTCAGGCCGAGGGCGCGGCTGCCTCGGCCACGTTCGAGTTGCCGCCCGATGTGCACGAGCAACTCAAGCAGCTTGTGGTGGATGGGCGGCAGACAGAGGCCATTGAACTGTATCGCCAGCGGGCCAACGTCACCGAAGCGGAAGCGCTGGCGACGTTGAACGGCGTCATCCACGATCTCACGCGCCGCACGCTGGTGCAACAGCCGCTGTCGAATTTTGGTTTGGGGTTGATGATGACGATTGACGCCATTGGCGCGGCGGTCATTCTGTGGGGACTGAGCAACGACGTTTGGTGGGGACTGCCGTTGGGCATCGGCATTATTGTAGTCGAGTCAGCGGCGTTCGCGGCGGCCATCTATGCGCGCGTAGTGCAGCAGTTTGGCGAGACGGCCCCGGCAGTGGTGCGGCGTTTTACTCGTCTCGGCGAACTGAAATTGCGCGGCCAATCGGAGCCGGTTCCGGTCGTGCGACTCTGGCTGGAGGTGCAGCCCGCCGGTCAGCCGGCGTTTCAGGCGGAGCGCAACATCGTGGCCAAGCCGCACTCGTACGCGCAGTTGCGGCCTGGCGTCGTCATCGAGGTCAAGCACAATCGCGCGGGGCATGTCATCCCCACCACGCCGATGAAGGTCTTGACGTAGTGCGTGTTGCTTCGCAGACGAGATACGCAATCCGGAATAGGAGTCAACCATGTTATCCCCAGACCGTGTCACCAAAACCACTTGCCCATACTGCGGGGTGGGCTGCACGCTGCAACTCCATCTGCAGGATGATTTCATCTACCGCGTCACCTCGCCGTTCGACAGTGTGGTGAACCACGGCAACCTGTGCGTCAAAGGCCGCTTCGGCTACGACTTCATCTACAGCCCAAAGCGCGTCACTGTGCCATTGTTGCGTAAAACGCAACAAGTGGCTGGCCATCGCACGCCTGCCTCCGACCTTAGCGAGTGGCGCGAGGTGTCATGGGATGAGGCGCTCGACTACGTCGCCGACCGGCTGGTGGAGATTTACAAACGCGATGGCTCCGATGCGCTGGCGGTGTATTGCTGCGCGAAGGCGACGAACGAGGACAATTATCTTTTGCAGAAGATGTACCGGTCGCTATTCCGCACCAACAATGTCGATCACTGCACGCGGCTGTGCCACGCCGGCTCGGTCACCGCGCTGCTCAAATCGCTCGGCACCTCGGCCCAGAGCAACACCGCCGCCGAGGTCATCAAGAACGATGTCTTCATCTGCACCGGCACCAACACGACCGAGAACCATCCCATCATCGCGCTGCAAATGAAGAAGGCGGTAATGGAGTACGGCGCGAAACTCATCGTCATTGACCCGCGTCGCATCGAGTTGTGCGACTTCGCCACGCTCTGGCTGCCGCTCAAGCCGGGCACCAACGTCGTGGTCTTCAGCGCCATGGCGCACATCATTCTCAAAGAGAACTTAATCAACCGCAAATTCATTGACGAACGAACGGAGGGCTTTGATGAATTTGTGAAATCCGTTGAGTCGTTCACGCCCGAATACGCCGAGGCTATTTCCGGTGTGGATCGCAATCTCATCATCGAAGCGGCGCGGATGTACGCTACTGCCAAGAACGGCTCGATCTATTGGGGCATGGGCATCTCGCAACTTTCGCAGGGCACCGCCAGCGCGATGGGCCTCATCCATTTGGCGTTGCTCACCGGCCACGTCGGGCGCGAGGGCACCGGACTGAACCCGTTGCGCGGGCAGAACAACGTGCAGGGCGCGTCGGACGCAGGCGCGATGCCGTTCCACTATCCCGGCTACATGGAAGTGGTCAAGGACGAGAATGCGGCCAAATGGGAGAAGGCGTGGAACGTCGAGCCGGGCGGCCTCTCGCGCAGGCGCGGCCTGACCACCACCGAAATCCTCACCAACGCCAGGCCGGGCGGTGTGCGCGCGCTGTACATCATGGGCGAGAACCCGATGATGACCGAGCCGAACCTCAACGTCACCCGCCATCACATAGAGCAGTTGGAGTTCCTCGTGGCGCAGGATGTCTTCATCAATGAGTCGGGCGCGTTCGCCGATGTTTTCCTGCCCGCAACGTCGTGGGCGGAGAAGGAGGGGACGTTCACTAACACTGACCGGCGCGTGCAGCGTGTTCGCGCGGCGATTTCCCCACAAGGGAAATCACGTCCGGATTGGGAAATCATCTGCGATCTGGCGAATCGCGTCGAGCAGCGGCTGGGGCGGCCGAACACCGCGCGCTGGACGTACGAGGAACCTGAAGAAGTGTTCCGCGAAATGGCGAATGTGGCGACGATGCTCAAGGGCGTGACGTATCAACGCATCGAACACACCGGTCTGCAATATCCCGTGCCGGATGAGAACCACCCCGGCACGCCGTTCCTGTTCGCCGAGTCGTTTCCCTCTGGGCGCGGAAAGTTCTTCCCGCTCGAATACATCCCCATCGCCGAGCCGCCCGACGACGAGTTCCCGTTCATCCTCACCACCGGCCGGTTGCTTGAGCACTGGCACGGCGGCACGATGACGCGCAACTCGCAACTCGATGTGCTGTATCCCGAAGCGCTAGTGGATATTCACCCGGTGGATGCCGATCAACTGAGCCTGAAGACCGGCGACGTAGTGCGCGTGGCGTCGCGGCGCGGCCAGGTGGTGCTGCGCACGCGCGTCACCGATAAGACGACGCCCGGTGTGGTCTTCATCCCCATGCACTTCGCCGAGGCGGCCGGCAACCTGCTCACGATTGACGTGTTGGACGCGCAAGCCAAAATCCCCGAGTTCAAAGCCTGCGCCGTCAACATTCTAATCGCGCGCGAAGAGGATCTACAAAACCCCGAAGCGGTGACGGCACGCGGGCGGTATTGATGCGTTAGCGGGAGTGTGAGAGGATGCGTCGAGGACGTTCACAATGGACACCATTCACGAGATTTACGAATCCCAGGTGAAACCACTTTCCGTTCAGCAACGGCTGGAATTGATGCGGTTGATCATGGATGACCTGGCCCGCTCAACGCCGCGCTGGGCGGTGCAGACCAGCGACGCATGGTCGCCCGAGGACGAACAAGACCTGCGGCGCGCTGCGTTGGGGTATGCCTCTATAGTCTCGTTTGAGGGAGAAGGCGATGCTGAAGCCGGGTGACATTGTCACCGTTGATTTTCCAGGCGTCACCGGCGTGAAGCGGCGTCCGGTTGTTGTCGTGTCAACGACGGCCTATCACACAAACCGCCCGGATGTGATTGTGGCCGTCATCACCTCACAGGTTGCGTCCGCAACGACACCCATGGACTACGTGTTGGAGGATTGGGTAGCCGCCGGCTTGCGCCAGCCTTCAGCGTTTCGCTCCTTTTTGGCCACGCTGCCAGCCGCCGCTGCAAGTAACCCCATCGGCTATTGCTCCGTTCGTGATTGGCAGGCGATTCAGATTCGACTTGCCTCAGCCCTTGCCATCACGGTTGATAGTTAAGATTGACATTCTCGACGCGCAGGTCAAAATCCCCGAAGCGGTGACGGCACGCGGGCGGTATTGACCGCAAGTTTGAAACTGATCATGAGAAAAAGGAAGGCCGCAAGTGACTTGCGGCCTTCAATTATTTTTGGCCCGTCAGTTGTCTAACTCATCAGTCGGCGCACCTCATTGCTCTCTAAATTGAGAGCGC
>JBQTJD010000446.1:0-2129 GCA_052387475.1 Anaerolineales bacterium
GGTCTACATCGTTGGCTGGGCTGGGGCGTGATCGCCAATAACTTCGCTCAGTTGGCCTTCTGGCTCACGCAGCGGAAGTGCCGTCTCGCTCAATTTCTGACATGACCACTTTCCCGACAGTAACTAGTTAATCTCCAGCCATGACCCTTCCAAGTTTCGTCTTTCTTGAAAAAGAAATATTGCACACTGGTCTGCCCGTGTTCTCCAAGCAAGGCGATATGACCAGTTGATCTGCGCTTTGTGTATCCAAGTTGTGAAAGGGACAATATTGACAATTCATCTCGCACCAGCTTCAGAGCCAGTTTAGTTGTTTCTGCTTGATTGCCTTTGTGGCGAACAACAGCGTACGTCTCTGCACTCTCAAAGAAATCCTTTTCCAGTTTTGCTTTCCTAATTTCAGCCCACGATATATCGATTCCGAGCCGCTTTCGAATTCGCCACAGTTTCTCTTTGCTAACAAACACAACTCTGTTGACAGCGAACTCCTGATGAACGGCGTCTGTTAATCTCAAGTTTCCCACGGGTGTGATAAAGATGAAATCCCCGGTGTGCTTTGTTAGCAATTCCATTGTGTCCATTTGCTCACCTGTCGTGATGGGCTTAGTGTACGCTGCACCAAATTGATGTCAACTTGGGTCTATATCTGTCTACTCAACCTCGCCGAAACACCTACGTCTCGCTCGGCAGGTTGTGAATCAGGCCGTCGAGGCCGCACGACGCGGACGTTCTTGATCACGAGATCGACCATCAATCACCCCGTTGGATGAGGGGCAGATAAAGTGGATGCGCGAACGTTGTGGTGATGGTGCTCGACGCCGAGACGCCGCTCTCGCCGGTAGACATGGCCGTGAGGGTGACGACATCGCTCGCGCCGAGGGTGGCCGTCAATGGAACAGTCACCGTGACCGTCACCGGTTGGCTTTGCTGCGAAGCCAGCGTCACGACCGAGGGTGCGTTCGTCGGCCACCAGTTACCGGCGAGCGACAGGTTGTACAAATCTGAGAACGCGCCGGTGTTGGAGAGGGTGAGCGTATAGATAAGCGTTTGGCTCGGCGCAGTCGCGAAGCCGCGCGCCGCTGATGGAGCCAGTTGCACCCCCCACTGCGGCACATCCACATGCACGAACGCCGCGCCGAACACGCCCCAGTTCCCGGCCGCATCGCGCCCGCGCACAAACAACGTGTGGCGACCGGCTGCCCATCCGGTCGTGTTCAGAGTCACTTGCACGACTTCACTCGCCGACTTGAAGGCGCCGTCCTGCGCCGTCATCGCCAGCGGCGCGCCTCCCGCCCACCATGGCACATCCACATACAACTCCGCCGCCGTGACGTTTTGCGCTGCGGGCCTCCCCACACCGGCGTTGCCGTAGGCATCATCACGTAAGGTAACGGTGAGGGTGATGGGCGTGCCCGGATTTATCGAAGGGAGGCTGAGGGTGGGCGAGATGGGCGTTGGCCCGAGGGCGAGCGCATACGGCTGGCGAGCGGCCTTGGCCGCATACATCAGCGCGCCGCGATTGGCCGGCCAGAAGCTGTTATCCACACAGGTGTATGCGGGGAAGAATCCACCGCACGCGCCAAACTGCGGCCCGATCTCAAACGTGAAGCCCGCGACGCCGAGCACACCATAGGCCCAATCATCCGTCGTGCCGCTGGCCGCGTACAACAACTCCGAGGGCTGGCCGGTATCGTAGCCGTTGTAGTGACTCATGCGAAAACCCATTGAGCGCAGGCCGGCATCATTGGGTGATTGCTTGTTGACCGGGCAGGCTATGCCGAAGCACTCCGTCCAGCCGTAGGGGAAGAGCACCAATTCGCTGTAGCTGTGCATCGAGATGAAAGATCCGGTAGTGGTGATGGAGGCCGCGTCGGTGAGCGCCGGCCCGCGCTGGTCGCGGAACAGAGTCGTCATCCACGATTCCCGTGCGATTTCTTCCGGCTAGGAGGCAGCACTCACGCCGCGATAGGTCAGCGAGCAGGCGCTGCTGCTGCTGCCCGAGACACCCCACTGAAAATTGGCGTTGCGGTTCAAATCAATCCCGAACTGGCTGAAGTCGGAGGGCGGGTCGCTGCACGCGCCGGTGGAGTTGTTGAGATTCTTGCGTTGCGTGTACGGGCTGCCTCCGCCCT
>JBQTJD010000447.1:0-8997 GCA_052387475.1 Anaerolineales bacterium
CAGCACACACTCCAGGTTGCGACAGTAACAAGTTGTGTAGTCCATCCGGCAGCTCCTCGAACAAGTCGAGGATAACTGCCGCGTCGTTCAGCCTGAACAGCCTTTCACACGTTACAGGGACACTACCAGAATCCCGAAACAGACTCAAAGCCGCACTCCAGCGCGGCCTGCGTGATGGAGATGCCCGACGTTTTCAAGAGCATCGTGGCGCGTTCCAACCGCAGCCGGTTGACGCACTCGTTCACCGTTTCATCGGTTAGCGACTTGAAGAGGCGGTGAAAGTGAAAGGGCGAGAAGCCAGCCACGCGCGCAAGGGTGTTGAGCGATAGGTCATCGGTCAAATTCTCGCGGACGTAATTGAGGACGGTGTTGATGCGCTGGACGTAGACGTTGTCCTGCTGAGGAGTGCGCGGCATGGCGCGATTATACGCGCGGCAGTCGTTGGGCGACGAGACGTTCGCGGTCCAGCACTCGGCGGGCCGGGCGATGACGCTGGCCGAGGCGATTGAGTGCGCGCAATGTCCGGTGAGAAAACCCAACGTATAATCCACCACTATGCCCACCTTGCACTGGCTGGGCCGCGATGAAGCCACCCGCGCCGCCGGCCTTATTCCCTATCGTTTGCTTGAACCCCTCCCCGGCGATGAATCGCCGGGCTACCACGACGCCGACAACCTGCTGATTCAGGGCGACAACTTGCACGCGCTCAAAGCTCTTCTGCCTTACTACGCTGGGCAGGTGAAGTGCATTTACATTGACCCGCCCTACAACACCCGCAGTGCCTTTGAGCATTACGACGACAACTTGGAACACGCAACCTGGTTGAGCATGATGTATCCGCGCCTTGAATTACTGCGCGACCTGCTGGCCGAGGACGGGAGCATTTGGGTTTCGATTGACGACAACGAAGGCCATTACTTGAAGGTGGTAATGGATGAAGTGTTTGGGCGAGGCAATTTTGTTACATCGTTCATTTGGCAAAAAGTAGACAGTCCAAACGATAACAAAGTACCCATTACGCCTGACCATGAGTATATTTTGTGTTACACAAGAGACGCCGCTCAAGCCAACTTCAAGAAACTGGGTGATGCCAGCGTGTTGGATGCCTTCCCGCACATCGACTCTAGGGGACGACACTTTCGTGACCGATTGCTAAAGAAGAACGGCAAAAGCAGTTTGAGAGAAGACAGGCCGACGATGTTCTTTGCAATACCTGGGCCGGATGGGAAAGATGTACATCCTGTGCATGACGATGGAAGAGAAGCACGTTGGTCGTTTGGCAAGAAACAGGTTTTTGAGATGCTTCGAAGCGGCGAACTTGTGTGGAAGGAAAGGGTGTTGAATGGTGAGAAGCGATGGGTTCCGTATACGCGAGAATTCGCTCCTGACAATCCTAGTCGTCCTAACCCAACAATTTTGCTCGATGTGAAAACGTCTCGACAGGCGAAAGCACATCAGCGTGAGTTATTGCCGAGCGCTGAAATATTCGACACCGTCAAGCCCGAGCAATTGATTGAACGCATTTTGAACATCGCCACTGTTCCCGGCGACCTGGTGCTCGACTCCTTCCTCGGCTCCGGCACCACGGCGGCGGTGGCGCACAAGATGGGGCGACGGTGGATTGGAATTGAGATGGGCGAGCACGCTCTTACTCATTGCCTGCCGCGTCTGCAAAAAGTGGTGGCGGGCGAGCAGGGCGGCATTTCGTCGGCGGTGAACTGGCAAGGCGGCGGAGGCTTTCGCGTAGCGCGGCTGGGTGAGGCCATCTTTGATGAGCAGGGACAAATCAACCCCAAAGTGCGCTTCGGGGCGCTGGCCGCGCATGTGTGGTTTATCGAAACGGGCAGACCGCTCGCAGTCCACAAACGCTCGCCGTTGTTGGGCGTTCATGACGGTGTCGCTTATTACCTGCTCTACAACGGCATTTTGGGTGATAAAAGCACGGACGGCGGCAACATACTCACCCGGCGCACGCTGGCGCAACTGCCCACTTTCGATGGCGCCAAAGTCATCTACGGCGAAGGCGCGCGCCTCGGCCTGGAGCGGTTGAAGGCATTGGGCATCACCTTCAAGCAGACGCCGTATGACATCAAGGTGAAGTGATAGCGTGGCGATGAACCGCGCGGCGATGAAGTCGCTGCGCTACGAGAATGCGCCCGATGAATCGGGCTAAGCTGGATTGATCCGGCGGGTGAAGGGAGACGATATGCCATACTGGCAATTGTTCTATCACATGGTTTGGTCAACCAAGAATCGTGCGCTATTGCTCACACCTGAAATTGAGCCAATGGTCTATGGCTTTCTACGCAGTAAGGCTATTGGGTTGGGCGCGACCGTGTTCGCATTGAACGGCCTGGCTGACCATGTGCATCTGGTCGCATCCGTCCCGCCTAAGATTGCCGTTGCTAAATTTATCGGACAGGTGAAGGCCGTAGCTTCCACCAAATTCAACAAATCGGACGTTCGTCCAGAGCCGTTATTTTGGCAGGAAGAATACGGGGTGTTCTCCTTTGACGGCAAGCGCCTACCCAACTATGTGGCGTATGTTGAACGCCAAAAAGAACACCACGCTCAGAACGCGCTGATCCCGATTCTGGAACGCGCCGAGGAACGCAACGAGCGAGTGCGCGAACCGGTGAGCGCCTACGCCGTTGAAAGCGCTGATTGGCGAAGCGAAATGGAAGCACTGGACGCAGACGCATAAAGCCGGGTTTACCCGGCGCGATCCGTAGCCCGGAAATTCATTTCCGGGCGGATGATGGTGGCGATGAGACGTATGCCTGTGCGACCGCGCGGCGATGAAGTCGCCGCGTTATGAGAATACGCCCGATAAATCGGGCTAAGCCGGATTGATCCGGCGGGTTTGTGTAGCCCCGGAAATTCATTTCCGGGCGGAGCATGACATGAATTTGCGCCGCCTCGACTATCAAGAAAACACTCTTGCCGCCCTGCAACGTTTTTTGGATGAGGCGCAGTTTGGCGATGCGCCCGGCGCATTTGCCCGCACCGCCACTCCGCGAAAAAACGGCTTGCCGCGCTATCAACCTCTGCCCGGTCTGGAGTCCGTGCCGTATGTGTGTCTGCGCCTGCCTACCGGCGGCGGCAAAACCCTGCTGGCCGCGCGCAGTGTGGGCCTCGCCGCCCGGCGGTATCTTTCCAAAGATTATCCGCTCACGCTCTGGCTCGTGCCCACGAACACCATCCGGCAACAAACACTGGCGACACTCAAAGACCCGCGCCATCCCAATCGCCAGGCTCTTGAGGCGGCCTTTGGCGGGCGCGTGCGCGCCTTTGACATTGACGAGTTTGAGCAAATCCGCCCCCACGATTTGAGTTCCAGTGCGTGCGTTATTGTGGGTACGCTCGCCACGCCGCGTGTCAGCAAAACCGACATTCGCAAGGTGTATGCCCACAACGAAAATCTGGAGCCGCACTTCGCTATAAACCTGACCGGTCTTGGAGACCGGTCAGGTTTGGAACGCGATGAGGCCGGGCAACTCAAATACTCCTTTATCAACCTGTTGGCCCTGCATCGCCCACTGGTCATTGTGGACGAAGCCCACAACGCCGCCTCCGATCTGAGTTTTGAAGTGCTTCAACGCCTGCGCCCGGCGTGTGTCATCGAGTTCACTGCCACCCCCGCCCCCAACAGCAATATCCTTCACTCTGTTTCCGCCACCGAATTGAAAAATGAGTGGATGATCAAACTCCCCATCCGTCTCACTGAATACGCCGCATGGCAAGAGGCCGTGCGCGATAGCCTGGTGCGTCGCGATCAACTGCACGAACTGGCTCGCGCCGAGCCGGACTTCATACACCCCATTGTGCTCATTCAGGCCGAGAGCAAAGACCGTGAGGTGACGGTGGAGGTGGTGGAAAAATTCCTCACCGAAACCGAAAACATCCCGCGCGAGCGCATCGCTATAGCCACTGGCGCGCAACGCGAATTGGATGGCGTGAATCTGCTCGACCCGCAAAACAAAGTCAACATCGTCATCACCGTGGAGGCCCTCAAAGAAGGCTGGGATTGCCCCTTTGCCTACGTCTTCTGCTCCGTCGCCAGCGTGCATTCCAAGCGCGATGTGGAGCAATTGCTGGGCCGGGTTCTGCGGATGCCCTATGCCCGCCCACGCCAGCACCCTGAACTCAATCGCGCCTATGCCTGCGTTTCTAAAACCAGTTGGACGCACGCCGTCAATCAACTGTGCGACCGATTGGTCAGCATGGGCTTTGAGGAGGCCGAAGCGCAAGAGTCGGTATCGCCCCAGCCGCCGCTATTTCCCACAGCGCCCCAAACGGCGGAGGCCGCGCCCGCCCTTACCTACCGCCTCAGCGCCGCGCCCGACTTTTCCGGGCTGAGCCTGTTTGAGCAAAGCGCCGTTTACACCACATCCACCAACGATGGCGGTGTGATCGTCAGCGTACGCGGCGAACTCACGCCTGAATTGGAAGCCAAGCTGTTGGCCGCCGCCCCCAAGAAAGATCGCGTCGGGCTGGAAACCACCATCGCCGTGCATCGCCGCGCCCCGCGCCCGCTCTCGCCCGCCGAACGGGGCGAGACCTTCGCCGTGCCGCAGTTGTGTTTTCGCTTTGAAGGCGAACTCGAATTAGCGGAGCCAGACGCGTTATTAGATTTGCTGGGCTGGGACATTCTGAACTACCCGGCGGAACTGACGCCGGGCGAGTTTGACGTGCGCGAGACCGCTGATACATTTGAGATTGACTTGAACGGCCAGCATCTTGCCATTCGTCACGTGGAACAAGCGACGCTGGAGCTTAATCTCGCGCCGACCGCCTGGACGGATACGGAACTCATTCGTCGCCTAGACCCGCACTTGCGCCAGCCCGACCTCGCGCAACCCAAACTTTTAGAATTTCTGCGGCGCATGATTCGTTACCTCATCACGCAACGACAATTGCCCCTGACCGCGTTGGTACGTTTTCGTTATCCCTTGCAAAAAGCCTTAGAAGTCAAAATCAAATCATTGCGTGACCAGGCCAAAGCCGGCGCATATCAGGCGTATTTGTTCGCCCCCACCGCGCAAGTGGAAACCAGTTTTGAGTACGCCTTCAATTTCCCGCCCGTATATCCAGCGCGCGAGTTTTTCAGTGGGCGGTATCAGTTTAGTGACAAACACTTCTATGCGCGGGTGGGTGAGTTTGACAACGATGAGGAGTTTGATTGTGCGCAAGCCATTGATCGCAACCGCGACATCAACCGGTGGGTGCGCAATGTGCCAGTGTCCGGCATGTTCCGCCTTCCGTTAGCCAATGGCTTCTTCTATCCCGACTTTGTAGCGGAACTTCGCGACGGACGTTTACTTGTCGTTGAATACAAGGGTGCACACTTGATTGAGCACGAGGCGCCGAAGCGAGTGGTAGGTGAGTTGTGGGAAACGCAAAGCCATGGACAAGCATTGTTCCTGTGGGCTGTGGCGCAAGGGCAAGACCCCCAGCGCCGCGACGTTTACCGGCAGTTGGAGGATAAAATCTCTGCCCGCTCATCGCGCTGACTTTTCCGAAACTACACCTCGTTCAGCACCTTCGATGTCCGCCTGTCCCGGCCAGGCACGCCCGGCGATTTGGCCCAATCGGGCCAAAAACCGGGCCTGTCGGGACTACCCTCATCGGCCATTTCCGCTACATTAGTCTTATCCAAATGGAGAATTCTCAATAGGTTGTTGAGGAGGTGCGCGCAGCGTGATTGTCTTATCCCGGCCTGACATCCGTTGGTTTCTTATCCACCCACACCACCGAAAGAGGATCCCATGATCCCACCTGCATTCGATTATGCAGTCCCCAAATCGCTGACCGAAGCCATTACTTTGCTGGGCCAAAACCCGGAAGCAAAAATCCTGGCCGGCGGCCACAGCCTCATCCCGGCCATGAAGTTCCGGCTGGCGCAACCCGCACTGTTAGTGGATATCAATAATATCGAAGGCCTGAGCTACATCCGTGAGGAAGGCGGCTGGCTCAAGATCGGCGCACTAACGCGCGAGTCCGACCTCGACAAATCGACGCTGGTGCAGACGAAATATCCGTTGCTGGCCGACGCGGCGCGGATGATCGCCGACCCCATCGTCCGCAACATGGCCACTGTCGGCGGCAACCTCGCCCATGCCGACCCGGCCAACGATCACCCAGCCGTGATGCTCGCTTACGGCGCGCGGGTCGTCGCCAACGGCCCGCAGGGCGAGCGTGTCATCCCCATCACCGAGTTGTTCGTTGGCCCATTCACTACCTCGCTCGCGCCGGATGAAATCCTGACCGAGATTCGCATCCCGGCGAAGAAGGCGGGCGACGCCGGCTGCTATTTGAAGATTGAGCGCAAGGTGGGCGATTACGCGACGGCGGCCGTCGCCGTGCAGGTGAACGTGAGTGTGAATGACACCTGCACCTCTGCCGGCATCGGCTTGACCAACCTCGGCCTCACCCCCATCAAATGTACGGCCGCCGAGGCCGCGCTCATCGGCAAGAAGCTGGACGATGCGACGATCAAGGCTGTAGCCCAACTCGCTGGCGACGCCGCCGACCCATCCGATGACTATCGCGGCGCCGCCGATTACAAACGCGCGCTCGCCAAAACGCTGACCGTGCGGGCGCTGAAGAGGGCGCTGGGGCGGGCGAAGGCATAGGGTTTCCCATCTTTCCCTGTTTTCCCAAACTAAGGGAAACGAGGGAAATAAAGGAAAAGACATGAGCACCCATCACATCACTGTCACCATCAACGGGCAGGCGTACGAAGCGGAGGTGCCCGCCCGGTTATTGCTCGTTCACTTCATCCGCGACACGGCGAATTTGACCGGCACGCACATCGGTTGCGACACCACCTCGTGCGGGGCGTGTGTCGTGCATCTCAACGGCAAGCCGGTGAAAAGCTGCACCGTGCTGGCTGTGCAGGCCAACGGGGCTGAGGTCACCACCGTGGAGGGGTTGGCGCAAAACGGCGCGCTGCATCCCATTCAAGAAGGCTTTCACCAATGCCACGCGCTGCAATGCGGCTTTTGCACGCCGGGCATGATGATGACATCCACGGCCTTCCTCAAAGAGAATCCCAACCCCACCGAGGATGAGATCCGCTGGGCGATTTCCGGCAACCTGTGCCGCTGTACGGGCTACAACAACATCGTCAAAGCGGTGCAGTACGCCGCCGATAAGATGAAGGAAGCGCAACCAGCGTAAAACGTAAAGCGTGAAACGTGATAAGCGAAGCGACTTTCACGCATCACGTTTCACGAGTCATTGGAGGATACTATGCCTGAAATCAACGGCCTCGGCCATTCGATGAAGCGCAAAGAAGATGCGCGCTTCATTCAAGGCAAAGGCAATTACATCGACGATCACAAGTTGCCGGGTCAGATTTGGCTCGACATCGTCCGCAGCCCGTACGCGCACGCCCGCATCAAGAACATCGATACCTCGAAGGCGGCCAAAGTGCCCGGCGTGCTGGGCTTTATCACCGGCAAGGATTTGGAAAAGTACAACCTGCACTGGATGCCGACGCTGGCGGGCGACAAGCAGATGGTGTTGCCCATTGACACTGTCAAATATCAGTCGCAGGAAGTGGTGGCTGTGCTGGCGACTGACCGCTACAGCGCGGCAGATGGGGTGGCAGCCGTCGAGATTGAATACGAGCCGCTGCCCGTCGTCGTTGACCCAAAGAAGGCCCTCGAGCCGGGCGCGACAAAGGTCCGCGAGGACAAGGACAACAACAAAATCTGGCACTGGGAAGTGGGCGACCGCGACGGCACCGAGAAAGCGTTTAGCGAAGCGGCCACGGTCGTCAAGGAAAACATCTATCTCCCGCGCATCCACGTCGCTTCGATTGAGACCTGCGGTTGTCTGGCGAACTGGGATGGGGTCAACAAGCAACTCACGCTGTGGATGACGACCCAGGCCCCGCACGCCATCCGCACGGTGCTGGCGCTGGTGGCCGGGCACGTCGGCCTGTCGGAAGAAAACATCCGCGTGGTCTCGCCCGACATCGGCGGCGGGTTTGGCGGCAAGGTGCCGGTGTATCCGGGCTACGTGCTCGCAGTGGCGGCCACGGTGCTGCTCGGCAAGCCGGTGAAGTGGATTGAAGATCGCAGCGAGAATCTGGCAGCGGACTCGTTTGCCCGCGACTATCACATCGCCGCTGAACTAGCCTCGGACGCTAACGGTCGCATCACCGCGATGCGGATGAAGACCATCGCCGACCACGGCTACTCGGACGCGCAGGCCATCCCCTCCAAGTTCCCCGCCGGTCTGTTCCACATCGCCACCGGCTCGTATGACTTTGCCAAAGCATTCATGGAAATGGATACCGTGTACACCAACAAGCCGCCAGGCGGCGTGGCGTACCGCTGCTCCTTCCGCGTCACCGAGGCCGTGCACGCCATCGAGCGCATCGTGGATGTCATGGCCCACGAGCGTGGCGAAGATCCGGCCGCGTTCCGCATGAAGAACTTCATCAAACCGGAGCAGTTCCCGTATATGTCGGCGCTGGGCTGGGAGTATGACAGCGGCAACTATCACAATGCGCTCAAGCTGGCGATGGAGATGATCGGTTACGACGCATTGCGGAAAGAGCAGGCCGAGAAGCGGGCGCGCGGCGAATTCATGGGCATCGGCCTCTCGTCGTTCACCGAGATCGTCGGCGCCGGCCCGGCGCACCAGTTCGACATCCTCGGCATCAAAATGTTCGACTCGTGCGAACTGCGCGTACACCCGACCGGCAAGGCCCTCGCCCGCTTTGGCACCAAATCGCAGGGGCAGGGCCACGAGACCACGTACGCGCAGATCATCGCGCAGGAACTCGGCATCCCGGCGGAGTACATCAAAGTGGAGGAGGGCGATACGGATACCGCGCCGTATGGTCTGGGCACGTACGCCAGCCGCTCCACGCCGACCGCCGGTGCAGCGGCTGCCGTCGCCGCGCGCAAGCTGCGCGACAAAGCGCGCAAGATCGCCGCGCACTTGCTCGAAGCCGCCGAGGAAGATCTGGTGTGGGACACC
>JBQTJD010000448.1:0-2089 GCA_052387475.1 Anaerolineales bacterium
ACCACTACTCGACCGTGGGCGCGTGCGAGTCGCTTGGCTCGCCTTACCGCGACTGGTTCGTATTCAGGAACAACAACGTACCCTGCGGCGCCGGCGACTATGAAGGGTGGTTCGGCTTCGACAGCATCCCGGTTCTCAACAAGAGCAACCCGGCTGTTCAGCAATACTTCCTGACCGGCTCTAACAGCGTTACTAACAGCGTTACCAAGCACTGGTTGAATCTCGGCGCTGGCGGGTGGCGGTTGGACGTTTCGGGCGATCCGAGCTTCCCGGCTGGTTACTGGGAGACGTTCCGCCAAGTCGCCAAGGGGACGCGCGCCGACGCGCTGCTCATCAGTGAGACCTGGCAGAAGGACAGCACCCTATTGCGCATGCTGCGCGGCGACCGGCTGGATACGACCATGAACTACCGCCTGCGGGATGCCGTGCTGGGCCTGCTTGCGCCCGGCAACTTCGACTCGAAGGGCTTCGCCGACAGCGGCCGCATCATCACCCCCTCCGAGTTTGCCGCGCGTATCAGCTCGATCCGTGAGGATTATCCCGACGCCGCGTATTACTCGCTGATGAACCTCCTCGATAGCCACGACACCGAGCGCATCTTGTGGACGCTGACGCCCGGAACGGAGACACGCGCGGACAAAGAATTCAACGCCGCCAACCTGGCGCAGGGCAAGCAACGGCTGCAGATCGCCTCGTTGATCCAGTTCACCATGCCCGGCGCGCCGACCGTGTATTATGGCGATGAAGTGGGCCTCACGGGGGATGATGACCCGGATGACCGCCGAACGTACCCCTGGGCGGACAAAGGCGGCTCACCTGATAACGCGCTGTTGAGTCATTACTCGCAACTCAGCCAACTGCGCGAGACCTTCCCCTCACTGACGCTCGGCGACCTGCGCCTCCTGCTCGCCGACGATGCGGCGGGCGTGGTCGCCTATGGCCGCAAAACGGGCGACGAAGCCGCCGTCGTCGTCGTCAATCGGAACAATACTGCGCGCACGGTCAATGTCCCGGTCGCAGGCTATCTGCCCGATGGCGCACCACTGACTTCGGTGTACGGCGTAGGCAATCCCACCGGGGTCGCGCATAACGTCGCAGGTGGCCTCATTGCCGTTAGCCTCAACCCGATGAGCGGCGTGCTGCTCCACACCGGCGCGGGCTTAGACCTTACGCCGCCCGCTGCGCCCTCCGGTTTGCAGGTCACGAACGAAGGCAGCCTGCAAGTCTCGCTTGCGTGGAACAGCGTCTCCGGCGCCACCGGGTACAACGTCTATCGCAGCCCGCTCACCGGCGGCGGCTATGTGAAGGCGAACGGCTCGCCGGTTGCCGGAACGACGTTCACCGACACCGGCGTGCAGACCGGGCGAACGTACTTCTACGTCGTGAAAGCGCTGGATAGCGTGGGCAACGAGAGCGCCGCCTCCAATGAAGTCAGCGCCCTGCCTCACTACACCATCGGTTGGGCGAACCTCCAATGGCCGCCGACGCTCAGTCACACCATCAGCGTCACCAATCGCACCGATACGGTGTACGGCCAGGTGTGGATTGACGGTGTGACGAACGCGCCCGGCCCCGCGCCGACCCTGCGCGCGCAACTCGGCTTCGGCCCGGATGGCAGCGACCCGGCGAACAATCCGAACTGGGCCTGGGTGGATGCTTCCTTCAACGTAGATGCTGGCAACAACGACGAGTTTAGGGCCAGCCTGCTGCCCGAGTCGGTCGGTGTGTTCGACTACGCCTACCGCTACAGTACGACGAATGGCCGTGATTGGACTTACGCCGACCTCGACGGAATCCCGAACGGCTACAGCCCGGCGCAAGCCGGCAGCCTGACCGTGAACTCCAGCGGCGACACGACCGCGCCCGCTGTGCCGCAGAACTTGCGTATCACAACCGCTTCACCGGCGGGCATTGGATTGGAGTGGGATGCGGTGACGGGCGACGCCTCGCTCTACGGCTATGAAGTGCTGCGCAGCGACAATGCGGGCGGGCCGTACACGCAACTGGTGCGCCTCACCAGCGCGAACTACACCGACACGAGTGTTGCGCAAGGCGCGAGCTACTACTACGTCGTGCGGGCGGTGGATGG
>JBQTJD010000449.1:0-1588 GCA_052387475.1 Anaerolineales bacterium
TTGAAATCACAGCCGACGGGCAAGTCCAGCAGATTGTCCTGAACCAGAAACATCCACTTGCCCAAGCCGTCCAGACCGCCTTCGCTCGATGACAGGTCGCCCAATTTGGGCAAAAATTAGGTCAGTAGCCGTCAGTGGTTCAGTGCTTCAACCTCCCGCCCGTGCTAGAATCGCGGCATTCACTCAGGGGCCTATGCCAGAAGAGACTGCGGAACAACCGGCAGAGCCAACACCAGTCAGCGGCGTGAGTGCGACGGCGGGCCGTGATGTCTCCGCGCGTGACATCGCCGGTCGTGACATCATCACAACCGTCACGAATATCTACGGCCCGCAGCCCGCGCTACTCTCGGTCGGCGATGAGCTACCCGCCCCCGGCGACTCTCCGTACAAAGGCCTCGAATACTTCGACGAGAAAGATGCCGAGAACTTTTTCGGGCGCGAGGTGCTGACGACGCAACTCGCGGCGCGGCTGCACGACGAGCGCGTGCTCATCATCGTCGGTGCGTCGGGCAGCGGCAAATCGTCGGTGGCGCGGGCCGGGCTGTTGCCGGCGATGCGGCGCGAGGCGGGCAGGGTGATCGCGCCCGTCCTCATCCCCGGCAATGCGCCCATGATGGCGCTGGCCGCCTCACTACTCCCGCTGTACGACTCCTCCCTCACCGAAACCGATAAGTTGATCGAATCGCGCAAGCTGGCAACCGCCCTGCGCAACGGCGACCTCTCCATCGCCGATGTGGCCGAGCGCGTGCGGCAAGCGACGCCGAACTTCACGCGGCTGTTGCTGGTGGTGGATCAATTCGAAGAGACCTTCACGCTGTGCAAAGACGAAGCCGAGCGCAAAGCTTTCATTGATTGTTTGATGGCAAACTCCCCATCCCCTGACGCGGGGGATGGCGTCGCTACGCTTAGGGGTGGGGGGTGGGGCCTCGTCCTCACACTCCGCGCCGACTTCTATGCCTTCTGCGAACCCTATCCAACGTTGCGCGCCGCGCTGGAAAACCGCCAGGCCTACATCGGCCCGATGACGGCGGACGAGTTGCGCCGCGCGATTGAAGCCCCGGCGGAGCGCGGCGGGTGGAAGCCGGAAGACGGGCTGGTGGAATCGTTGTTGAAAGATGTCGGTGCGATTGGGAACCAATCGCCCGAGCCGGGCGCGCTGCCGCTTCTTTCGCACGCCTTGCTCGAAACGTGGAACAACCGCAGCGGTCGCACGCTGACACTGCGCGGCTACGCCCGATCCGGCGGGGTGCACGGCGCGATTGCCAAAACCGCCGACCGCGCCTACGCAAGCCTGACTGAGCCTGAGCGCACCATCGCCCGCCGCATCTTTTTGGAGTTGACGCAGTTGGGCGAGGGCACTCAGGATACGCGCCGACGGGTGGCGTTGAAAGACCTGTTTCCAAAACCGGAAGATGAGGCCGTGGGGCGCGGGGTGCTGAAACTGTTGGCCGACCCGCTCAGCCGGCTGGTGGTGACCGAGCACGACAGCGTAGAGGTCGCACACGAGGCGCTGATCCGTGAATGGCAGGCGCTGCGCCAGTGGCTGGATGAGAACCGCGAGCGCCTGCGCGTGCGCCGCAACTTGCTG
>JBQTJD010000450.1:0-3344 GCA_052387475.1 Anaerolineales bacterium
CGATGGATTTTTTCAGAATGGGTGACCACGTGCCGCTGGTGGCCTTGCCGATCTGTTGCCCGTTGGCATACACCGGCACGGCGGTGCTCCACGCGTGCGCGGGCATGTACAGCGGCATGCCGAACGAACGATAGAGCGCTTCGAGCGCGGGCAGGCTGACCTCGAGGCCGACGGTCGCCCACGCCGGGCCGCGCGCATGTTCGCGCTGTAGCGCGCGCTGGCCGACGAAGTAATCCTTTTCCAGCTTCACCGTCCAACCGAGGCCCAATTCCAACGGCGAAGATTTCTGAATCGCAAACAGCGTTTTGCTCGCCGAGTAGAAATCCACATTGATCAGCAACAGTCCGGCTTCGATGCGGGTCATGTCCATCGCCTGATAACCCATCGCGCGCAGGCGATACGCTTGCCCGGCCTCCATCAGCGTGTCCCACAAGCGTTCCGCATATTGCGGCTCGGTCCAAATTTCGTAACCCAAGTCACCGGTATAGCCCGTGCGCGACAGGGTGACGGGGATACCAGCCAAGGTAGTTTGGATGAGACGGAAGTAGCGGAGATCGGAGATTGGAGAATTGGAGATTGAGTCGAGGATGGCGCGCGAGGTGGGGCCTTGCAGCGAGAGCGCAGCGATGGAGTCGCTCACATCGTCAATGCGCACGTCCAACCTGACGGCGTTTTCTTTGAGCCAGTGATAAGTCGGGTCAGCGGCGGTCAGCCGAAAAGAGTCAGCGGCGAGCCGCGCTAGTGTGCCGTCGTCAATGATCTGGCCGTCATCGTCACACCAGGCCGTGTACATCACCTGACCCACCGCGCACGCGCGCACGTCGCGCGTCACGACGCGGTTAAGCAGGCGCGCGGCGTCGCGGCCATGAATGTGATACTTGTACAGCGGCGATAGGTCAAATAGGCCGCACGCGGTACGGATGGCGTAATACTCGTGCGTGTGCTCCAGTTCGTACATGTTGGCGGAAAGGTAACCAGACCATTCCTGCCAACTGTGGCTCTCGCACAGCGCCGAGGTGCGTGAGTGAAAAGGTGAGGGGCGGGGCATGGCTAAATGTGGCCGAGTGCTTTCAGCACTTCGCGATCAAAGGCCGCCGGCAGCATTTCCTGCTCCGTCTGCAACGGGCCGGGTTGATACACACGCGAGCGCAGCCCGATTTGCGATTGCTCGCAGATGTGCCAATCCTGTTTGTTGGTCATATCCCAAAACTCCACCGCGTCTGCCGGGTCGAAATCGGGCTGCGCCATCGTTTGCGGGTCGAAGAGCCATTCGCAGTGGATGAGGGTGCGGCTGGGGCTTTGCGGCCAGAGCGTGTGGTACATCACGTAATCGGGATGCAGGCTGAGAAGCAGGTTCGGGGAAAGTGAGTAGTAGTAAACGCGCTGCAAGTATTGATCAGCCACCGTGCCCAACGCCGGGCGCTGGCTGCGGCCCGTCAGCGTCATGCTCTCATGTTTGATCAGCATAAAGCCGCCGAGATACGGCCCCTCGGTCAGGTCGTTGTCGCCGCTGTCATAGGGGGAGAGTTCGGCCAGAGCCGGATGCACCAGCGGGCAGTGATAGCACTCATCGTAATTCTCAATGAGCAATTTCCAATTGGCCTGCACGTCGTAGGTAATGCGGTGTGCGCTGTTCAGTCGGGCCACATCCCAGCGCTCGAACTTGCCCGCCAGCGCGGCATAGGTTTGCGTCAGCGGTTCGGCATTTGGATCGAGATTAATGAAGAGAAAACCCTGCCATGTTTCAATCCGCACGGCATACAACGGATACTGCTCACGGGCAAAGCCATTAACGGCTTGCATGTTTGGCGCGCCCAGCAGACGGCCATCCAGCCCGTAGGTCCACGCATGATAGGGGCATTGGATGGAGTTGTGAAACTTTCCTTGACTGGCTTCGCAGATTTGCGTACCGCGATGACGGCAGACGTTGTAGAAAGCACGCGGCTGACCGTCGCGGTCGCGCGTGATGATCAGGCTTTCAGTGCCCACCGCCTGCACAAAATAATCGCCGGGCATTGGGATTTGGTCGGCGCGCCCGATGCAGAGCCACTGTTTGTAAAAGATGCGCTCAGTCTCTTCGATGAGAATTTCCTCGGAAGTGTAGTAACGTCGAGGGAGTGTTCGCAAAGATGGGTTCATTTTGTTTCGTTTACCTTTCAGGTGACGGTCACTGCAATCGCTATCGGCCATCCGCTATTTCCCGAGGTGCGCCTCCACGCCACGCTTATACAGGCTGTTGGCGATGATGAGCCGCTGAATCTCAGACGTGCCCTCCCAGATGCGCTCGACGCGCAATTCGCGATAGAACCGCTCGGCCACGTTGTCCCGCAGGTAGCCGCGCCCGCCGAAGATCTGCACCGCGCGGTCGGCCACGCGCCCGGCCATCTCCGACGCATACAACTTCGCCATCGAAGCTTTGGCATGCAGCAACTTCAAGTCGGAGTTGGTGCGGGCTTCATCGGCGGCCTGCGCGGCGGCGTACGTCATCAGCCGCGCCGCCCACAGCTCGGTCAACGAGTCGGCCAGCATGCCTTGAATCAATTGATACTCGCTGATGGGCTGGCCGAATTGCACCCGGCCCTGCGCAAAGGCGCTGGCTTCTTCGATAAGACGTGCCGCCGCGCCGCAACAGCGGGCCGCAATCATCAACCGTTCGCGACGAAACCAGGCTTTGCTCAATTCAAGACCGTTCCCCACTTCGCCCAACACATTCGCTGTCGGCACGCGCACGTTGTTCAACACAAGCTTGATATGGCCGGCGATAAGATGATGCATGTACGGGGCATGCGCATATTTCTCCACGCCCGGTAAATCAAAGTCCACGAAGAACAGGGTGTTGCCATCGCCCACACTGGGCGCGCCCACGTCGGGCGTAGCGGCTTGCACCACCGCATAGTCGGCGCTGTCGCCGAAGGTGACATGCCACTTTTCACCGTTGAGGATCCAATCGTCGCCAGCGCGCACTGCCGTCGTTTCCAACTGGCTGGCGTCGGAGCCGGCGTTGGGTTCGGTGATGGCGTAACAATCAGTGCGCGCGCCGGCGCAGGTCGGGCGGACGTAGCGTTCCACCTGCTCAGACGTGGCGTGCGCGAGCACGAGGGCCGGGTCCCACATGACCCAGCCGAGGGCGTTGGTGGCCCGGCCCACGTCCTCATTGAAGACGACCTGCGCCAGCCAGTTGAACCCGCGCCCGCCGACGGACTCGGGCAACCCAATTGCGTTGAGTTCAAGTTCGAGCACGCGCGCGCGCAAGCGGTCACGCACTTCGGGCCACAACTGGCCGTTCGCCAGTTCGGTCTCAACCTCCAACGGGATGAGTTCATCACACACAAAGCGGCGAACCT
>JBQTJD010000451.1:0-6041 GCA_052387475.1 Anaerolineales bacterium
GCCAACTTCGCTTCCAGCTCCGCATCCTCCTCCGAGAAGTTTTCCACCCACGCATACGTGATGAGAATGGGTGTCACAAAACTCGCGCGCGTTGATTCGCCGATCACCCAGCCGTACACGGCCTTCACCCCGTACTCCAGCGTCAACGACAACTTGCGCTCCCACTTGCGGATGGGGTTCGGCCCCCACCCATCCGTCTCGCGCCACAGGCCGTTGAGCCGCTCGGCGAAGGGGAAGTCGTACCACGGGATGGTGTGCATGAATCGGCCATATTCCTCCGCCACGCGTTGCGCGTACGCATCTTCCTCGGTCAACTCCGGCGAACTGAGCGCTTCGGTCACCCGGCCCACCGTGTTTTCGTACAATCCTTTGACCAGATATTCGGCGCTGAAGCTGACGCCGATGACGAGGTTGACGACTTGATCTTCGGAGTTGTACGTATAACGATCCACCGTGCCCGCGCACATGCCGTAGTAGCTGTCCCAAAATTGGCCGATGGCGGCGAAGTACGGGAACGCGCTCGGCGGGTGATCTTTGATGAAGGCCGCGTATTCTTCGGCGCTGTACACGATGTACCACTCGGGCAGTTTGAGATAAGTGGAGTCTTCGCGGCGGAAGTAGCTGTCGGTGGACGCCATCGCGGCCTGCACGTCCGCGGGTGGGGACTCGGCGCGCGGCTCATCGGTCGTGGCCGGGTTGAGCATCCGGCACACCATCACCGCACGCAGCAGCGGCGCCATCGCCACGAGAATCAGCGCGACAATGACGGCGATTTGAACTGAACGCCGGAGGCTACGCCGCAGTCGTCGCATATCTTCGACTCAGCATGAACCCGATAGCAATGGCAATGCCGCCGATGGCGAGATGGGGTGCGTTCGCGGCCAGCTTGGTCGTGAGCTCAATCGCCGTCGGGCCAAAACGGAAGATGCCGGCATCCAGATAGCCCTGCCCAAAGATCACGCCCATCACGCCATCAAAAAAGTAGATCAGGCCGAAGAGTCGGAAGTACAGCACCGATTGCTGAGTAGAACGCCACGCCGCGAACGCCGCCCACAGGCCTGAGAACAGGTGCAGCAAATCGTCGTGCAGTTCCAGCCGGAACAGCCCGAACGTATAGCCCTCCGCATCCACAAAGCCCGGTAGGTGCGCGAGCGAGGCGATGAAGAAGAACATGAGGGCGTAGACGATGGCGAGTTGGCGGATGAGATGAAGTTGAAGAAGTGACTGCATTGTGTATTCCCTTAATATTCGATGGCTTGCTCAATTATCGCAGTTGGAGCCACGCACGCAAATGATACTCCCGCTCTACCCGATAACCTAGCTTGCGAGCCACGGAGGAGGAGGGCACGTTGCTGGTAGCGCAGTTCCAGTACGTCGCCTCGCCGTGCCTCTCGCACTCACGCACGAGATGGGCGGCTGTGAGGGTGGCATATCCTCGGCCCCGGTGTGCGGTATGGGTGATGACGCCGAGTTCGCGCACCCCGCGCACCAATGGCCCGGTGGAGGCTTCACACAACATGTCGTCGCCGCGCATCAGGCAAACGGCCCGGGCGCGTTGTAGAAATGCTTCAAAGCTGCCGTGCCGCCGCAGCGTGTCATCGCGCCATAGCGAAATCGCCATCAGCGCGAGGTCCATCACACGCAGTTCACAATCACCTGGCAAGCGGGCCAGTAGCGGGTCGAGGCCATCGCCATGCCGGTCAGAGAATTCCAACACCGTACCCACGTAATCGGGATTCGGCGGCAAATGTACTGCCAGCGGGTCGCCATCGCGAAAACCAATCAGCACATCACCGTCCCGGCGCAGGAGGCTGACAAGCTCAGCGAGCAACGCTGCATCGACGCGCCCGCCCACATACAACGTACCGTCACCCGCCTCCCATACCGCCACCCATGTTGGATGTTGCACGTCATCGGCCAAAATCCGGCCCGAGTCAAGCCCAACCAACGTGGCGAAGCATCGTAGACCGGCGGGCATGTCTGCATCGAAGAGTGCGGTGAATAGCCGAGTCACCTCACGCGGCGAGATTTCAATCGTCCGCATTCAAAATCTCGCGCGCCACTCGCCACACCAGCTCCGGCACGGTCTCGAACGCATATGGCGCGTGCACGCGCTCCAGCCGCTGGTGATAATCGCGCCCCCACGGGCCGATATTGACGACAGGAAAATCCAACCGATTGAGCGCGGCATAATCGAAGTTGAGCAGCGTCCCCCATGCGGGCGTGTTCGCGGCGATGTAGTCTGCGTCCTCCGCCGAAACGCGCCCGCCGAGGAAGCTCATATCCGAGATGCCGGAGAAGTACGAGCGCAGGCGGATGCTCTGCCCGGTCTCGGCGGCGTGGGTAGTGGCTGGGTAGTCAGCGATGGAGTGTAATCGCGCGTGCGCCGCGTGGCGCGCATCGAGATGCACCGGCGGGTAGTATAGCGATGCAAAGCACACCACTGCCGCCGGGCCATCGAGCCTGGCCCAACGCGCCAGTTCTTCGATGACGTTGCGGCTGAAGGTGGGGATGTCGGCGCCCGGTTGAGCGGCCATCCGCTCAGTCAACGCCGCCCAACGGCTCTTCGCCTCCGTGCCCACTTCGCGAAACGCCCGCTCTTTAAGTTCCGCAAAACTGAGCACATGCGGCTCATACTTTAATGCCGGCTGAGGCTGTCCACTACGCTCCGCAAACCGAGCAGCGCGTTCACGCATCAACTGAATCGCGTCATCGAGTGCGGCGTTCACGCACCGGCACGTGCGGCGTAGCACATCTTGTGGCGTGACGGTATGCGTGAGCAAATTGAACGTGCACCATGCGTACTCGGGTGTGGTCACATCGTACCAATCTTTGAGATCGGTGAGCTTGAGATTGATGGGCGGCGGCGCGACTTCGCCCATGCCCGGCATGGCGTTGCCCGTGTCGCTAAGCTCGGGGTTACACTCGATCTGCCGCACCATCTCGGCGGCGAGCAGGTTGGCGCTGATGCCGTCGAAGGGATAGCCGGCATGCGTGGGCCGCCCGATGACGAGCACCGACGGCAGCAGCTTGCCCACGCTGCCGAGGAAGATCGCCCGGCCCTCGCTGCCATCGCCTTGATCGCTCGACGCATCCAAATTAATGGCCGCCGACAACGTCAGCCTGTGCTCGCTGGCAATTGCCGGCAAGCGTTGCGCGACTGAACGCATCCCATGCGAGAAATTCTCTTCGTCGGGCGTGGCGATGAAAAGCATATTGCCCGCGCGATTATCCGACTCCGCAAAGCGCTCGAGCACTGCCAGCCCGGCGGCCAGACCGCACTTCATATCCAGCACTGCGCGGCCGGGGAGGAAGTCCCCGCTCTCGAGGTCGCGCAGCGCCAGCCGGTCAGCGTCGGAACGGGCATTGTCGCGCAGTTCAGCGACCAGCGCGGGCAGCAGCGCTTCCGGGTCACAGGCCAGCGGTTCGAGAGCGCCGTAATTTTCGATGCTGACCGTGTCGTAATGCCCGGCCATCACCACCGTCTGCGGGCCGTTGCCCTTCACCAGCGCGAATATGCTGTAACGCTCGCGCCGATCATCCAGCGTACGCTCAATCCACACATGTTGTGGGTTCACGTGGAAGTATGGATGCTGGGCAATCAGCGCGTGCAGCTTGTGCGCGAACGCAGTTTCGCCGTCCGTGTCGGTGACGCTCGGCCAGCGGACGAGTTGCAAGGTGAGGGCGCGGGTGCGGTCATACCAATAAGTTGTCATCAAGCATCGCCTGTGGGCCATAGAGACGCGGAGACACAGAGAACTACTCCGTGTCTCTGTGGCAGAGTGTCCTTCAACTCCGCGTGGGCGGCGAGCACATGTGGATGCAGTTTCCAGCCAAGACCCGGCCCATCCCGCGCCACCCAATCCAAATAGATGCAACACAACTCGGCGAGGGAAGCCGTGGGCCGTTTGGCGAGCGCGGCACTGAGTGCTGGGTGGAAACTGGTGTGCCGCGCCGTCGGATCGAGCGCGATTTTGTCGGCGATGAAGACAAGTTGCTCCAGCGCTGAAGCGCCCGCGCGCAACGTCGTGTGATAACGCACGGCATTGAGCACGTCTTCATCGGTCACGCTAAGCCGTTGCTGCAACACCGTCGCTGCCAGCGGGCCGTGTATGACCTGTGGAATGGCGCGGTCGGCGTCGGTCAATGGCACACCCAAATCCTCCGCGGTCGCAATGATGTCGCGCAGCGGAACGACGGCGGCCATATCATGGGCGGTGCAGGCGAGGTCAATCGCGCAGAGTTCGCCCTCCTCCCCCGAAGCCCGTAAGCGAAGCGACTCGCCTGTCTGGGAGAAGGGGAGCCACACCCGACGCGCCAATCGCCGGCCCACCGCGTTGACCTGAGCCGCGTGCTTCAACGTATCCAATCGCCCGGCCCCGCGTAAGAAGCGGCGCACATCGCGAATAGGATTGTCAGTGGAACGCAAGGTCTCGAAGGAAGGCGGTGTCGGCATCATTGCATTGCCAGGCCAGCCCGTCCGCGAGGACGCGGACGGGAGAGCTACCCTTGCTCCAAGCCCGCGTCCTCGCGGGCGACATCCGTTGGGCCAATCATCAACCTTGCCCATGCCAGACCAGCCCGTCCGCGAGGACGCGGATGGGAGAGCTACCCTTGCTCCAAGCCCGCGTCCTCGCGGGCGTCGTTGGCCAATGGACAGAATCTCATACCATCCATTGCCGCACATCCTCGACCGGGATGACCGGGGTCTGGCCAGAATCATAGAAACACGCGCTGGAGAATTCGTACGCAGACCGTTCCATCGCCAACCGCCATTTCTTCGCTACGGGGTTGTTGTGAATGTACTCCAATTTTTCACGCAAGAATTCTATCGATTGGATGTTCTTCGCCTGGAACGGTTGCCAGATTTGATGGGCTTCAGATTTATCCGGTATACGGTTCCCCGCAAAGTCTCTCAGTTCGGTATGCAAATCGGCAGCGCGCAGTGCTTTGAGAAGGGCGTGGGCCGTGAAAGACCCTAAAGATTGCAGGTTGCGGGAGATCGACAGTTCCTGTGCAGGTTTGATCAGACAATGAAAGTGTGTGGGCATGACAACAAACGCGTAAAGGTGAAAACGATCTTGCTGGCTGTGCCACTTGAGTGAATTCAAGACAATCCACACGAACTCAGGACGACTGGACAGTGGTCGCCAGCCAAGCAAACTGGCCGTGACGAAGTAAAGGTGTGCGCTATCGTGCAGGGGTTTGAAAGTCATAGACCGCGCCCGTCCGCGAGGACGCGGACGGGGGAGCAAAGTGATGCCATGTGTACCACAAACCTGAAAAGTGTACGAACGAAATGGATGAAATTCCGTTGGTTTCGGTGCTCGTCCAACGTGTCTTCGCGGTGTTCCATAATTGCCGAATGGTATAATCCCGCTCGGTCAATTCTCGGCCAATGCAAGTTTGATTTCCGCTCAATCGCATTTGCTGCGCTGTTGCGCCGGAGTTTGGGACGATGCCCGCGTTGAGGTCAGGTAGCCAATGATTGCAGAACAAACCACATCAAGAAACGGCCGGCCCATGGAACAGGCCGAGATGCTTGAGCTATACCGACAGATGGTCGTCATTCGCCTGCTCGAAGAAAAGTGTGAAGAGTTGTATCAAAAAGGTAAGATCGGCGGCTTCATGCACCTGTACATCGGGCAGGAGGCGACCGGCGTGGGGGCGATCTCCGCTCGCCAGCCACACGACAACGTCATCACCGCCTACCGCGATCATGGCCTCGCCCTCGCCTGCGGTATGGAGCCTAAGGTCATCCTGGCCGAGATGTTCGGCAAGATCACCGGCAGCGCCAAAGGCAAGGGTGGCTCGATGCACCTGGCCGATGTGACTAAGCGCTTCTGGGGTGGGCACGCCATCGTCGGCGCCCATATCGCGTTGGCCACCGGAATCGCCTTCGCCGACAAGTATCGCAAGAGCGACGCGGTGACGCTGTGCTTCTTCGGCGACGGCGCAACGAACATCGGCTACTTCCACGAGAGTCTGAACCTGGCGGCAGTGTGGAATCTCCCCTGCATCTTCATCTGCGAGAACAACAA
>JBQTJD010000452.1:0-7420 GCA_052387475.1 Anaerolineales bacterium
ATTCCTACCAATACGACTGCAACGGCAACATGTGGCAGCGGGTCGAGAGCGGTGTGACCTACACGCAGAACTTCGACATCGAGAACCGGCTGGCTTCGGTACAGACGGTCACCGGCACGACCAGCTTTGTGTACGACGCCGATGGCGCGCGCGTGATGCAGAGCCAGCCGGGCGGCAAGACCATCGCCTACGTCGGCAACCTGCTCGAAGTGGAAGTTCAGCCGACGGCCACGCCGACCAATCCCCCAACCAACACGCCCACAGCGACCAACACCCCCACCCCGACGGCGACCAATACTCCGGTCGCGGGCAGCTTCTGCCCAACGGTGCTCGACAACTTCAACCGCGCCAATGGCACGATCGGCGTCAACTGGAACGGCGCCACCGGCGGGTACAGCATTGCCAGCAATCAACTCGATGTGGGCGGCGGCGGCGACATCTTCTGGAACCCGACCTCCTTCGGCGCAACGCAGGACGTGTGCGTGACGCTGACCACCGTGGACACCAGCACCAGCGAGATCGGCCTGATCCTGAAGGCGCAATCGAACAGCAATCGGGATCCGGGCCTGATCGAAGTCTCGTACAACCCGTACAACGGGACGGATGGGCAGGTGGAAGTGTGGACGTGGCAAGACACCGTGGGCTGGGTGCATCGCGGCAACGTGGTCACCGGCTTTGCCAACGGCGATCGGTTCGGGGCGCGAGCGACGGCGGCGGGGCAGGTGGAAGTGTACAAGAACGGGGTGCTGTTGGGGAGCAAGAGTGTGACGGCCTGGCCGTACTACGCCAACAGCGGGTACATCGGGATTTGGATGGCGGGAAATGGCAGCGCCAGCGACGCGGTGCTGGACGACTTCGGCGGCGGCACGGTGGGCGGGCCGACCCCAACACCGACCAACACTCCGACTAACACTCCCGTTGGGCCAACGAACACGCCCACGCCAACACCCACCAATACACCTTCGCCGACCCCGACCAACACGTCGAGCGGCTGCCCGACCAGCGACGACTTCAACCGGGCCAACTCCACGAACCTTGGAGCAAACTGGACGGAGCGCGCGGGTGACCTTGAGATCAACACCAACCTGTTACGCAACGTGAGCACGGCCACCGACAACATTGCGACGATCTGCGGCACGTATTCCAACGTGCTGGTCTCATCGCAAGTGCAGATCGCCAGCGGCAGCGGCTCGGTGAGCGTCGGAGCGCGGCTGGGCGGCTACTCCGGCGGCATCCCATCGCAGGGCTACACGGCGGAGTTGACCAGCAACGGCACGGTCTATCTTTACCGGGTGGATACCTGGCAACTGCTCGGCCAGGGCTCGATCTCCTTCAGCACCGGGACGTGGTACACGCTCGCCTTGCGCGCGAATGGCTCGTCGCTCAGCGTAGAAGTGGATGGCAACACGATCGTTGGCCCGGTGACGAACGCGGCCTTCACCAGCGGGGATGCGGGCGTGTGGTCGTACGCGCCCAGCAGCGCGGGCAGCCACCGCTTTGACAACTTCAGCATCACAGTATTGGGCGGTGGTCATTACACCAAAGTCAAAGGGCTGGCGATGGTGGATGCACGCCGCATCCGGGCTTTGCCCAGCGCGCCGCCGACCAACACGACCTACCGCGTGTATTACCACGCCAACGGCAAGCCCATCGCGATGCGCGAGATGCCGACGGGAGACAACACCGGCACGCTGTACTACCTGCACAGCGACCACTTGGGCAGCACCAGCGTGACGACGTGCGGCAGTGGTGCGTGCGGCACGGCGGGAACCGTTGTCGCAAGACAGTGGTACGAGCCGTTTGGCAAGGTGCGCGCGAGCAGCGGCACACTGCCGACCAAGCGCACGTACACCGGCCAGTACACCGAAGAGCCGGGCCTGGGCAGTTTGATGTTCTACAATGCCCGCTATTTTTCGCCCGCCTTGGGACGTTTCGTGAGCGCGGATTCGATAGTGCCAGATGAAACTAATCCACAAGCCTGGAATAGATATGCTTACACACTTGGAAATCCGCTGAAATACACTGACCCGAGTGGCCACTCAGCTGGTTGTGGTGACAACTGTCCGTGGAATTGGAGCATGAATATCACAAGCTGGGGTCCAGTAGGAATAAACTTGGCTGCTGTAGGATGCCTGTTCATTTCATGCCAAGTTGTTGGGGTCAATGATAACTTTCTGTCAGATCCCTATGGTGGCGAATGGTACATGCAAAGTGTCCCGACTTTGCCAATGCCGATGGCTATTCAATTCTCAGGATTGGAGCCAGCTCTTACGAGCAAGGTCACCGCTGCCAGGCAGGCACAAGGCATTGTTGGTACCACCGTTGGCGAAGGCTATACCCTTGCTTCTACCGCCGATGGAGCCATTATTACGCATAGTGGAACGAACCAACGTCAAATGATGACTCAAGGTACCCGGCAAGCCATGGAACTTGCAGATGAAATCGGATTTAGATTCCCTAAAGCTGGCTTTTGGGATAACGGCGTGCCTGGTCAATGGCATGCTTCCCACGCAGAGGCTCAGATGGCGGCTCTCGTTCCTGACCAACCAGTAGGTGTATCTAACCATATGTGTTCGACATGTCAGAAATTCTACAGTGCAATTGCTAATCACCGTGGAGTTCCTCAGGTAGTTGCCGATCCAGCACGGGTCAGAATTTTCCATCCGGGTGGTGGAATAACGACGATGAAAGTAAAATAGACTTTGTGAGTTTGGGAAATATCGACCATATGGACTCTGACAAACCTGATATCTTGGCAAACGCGCTTAATAATGCCCGGAAATCGATGCGGGCGCATCCCGAGTATCAACTCCTGCCTCGGCATCGCCGCTCAATATACGATGCGCTCAAAGCGCCTCAGTTTTCTGGGGTCAGCAATTTAGAAGGTGAGCTTGCACTACACACGGCTCAGCGTGTCTTGCCCTTGTATCAAGACACGATCAAAGATATCTTTACTGACTTGCGGCCCGAGGCGATGCTGGACACTGCAGAGCGAGTATTGCTTAGAAAGATTGATACACATCAAGGTCAAAACTTAGCAAGAAGCATCTGGCTCAAATTGGAACAGCTCGCAACTTCGGATTTCGGAGAAACGACAAGTTTTCTGGTCGTTTTGGCTGCTCATTCTGCATTGTTGGAGGCGCTAAAGCGTGACCCATTTAGCGCCGTTGTGATTGATGAATTCGACAACGATGCCCAATTAGATCCTTGGTGCAGTGACACGGCTAAATATGCGGCTGCTGCCTATAGTGGTGTCGTGTGGATTGCTCAAACCTCATATGCAAGGCGACAAGAATTTTGGGAATGGTGGCTGGAAGAAGCAGCCCGAGTCGCTGAGCGTGGTCTCAATAAGCAATAGTTGGCACCGGACTCTTTGAAGCTGTCAATTGAATAGACAGGAAACTTTACTCATGTATGCACCCGCCGATAGTGAAGTGTGAAGCAAATCTACGTCCAATTCCATACGAAATAGGACGGAAACGCCCCCTCTTTATTCATCCCCTTGCCATGCAATTTGATACGATACCTCTCCGTGTCCTACTCTGAAATTGATTAGGACAACCACAAGGGGTATGCGGCAGTCACAACTCATAAGCCATCGAGCAATTGCAACATCACATCGAGGACAGCTTGCCGATCGCAAGCGCCGGATCACCCCAATCGCGCCCTGACAGAAGCGCAGATCAGGCTTCTCCTTTCCTCAATCGACAACATCGCCAATGACGGGTTCATTCGCCTTGGCCTCTCGGTTGGCATGTGTGTCTCGGAAGTAGTGACCATCCGAACGAGCGGGATTGACTTTGAACGGAGGCTGATCAAGATTTGGGACGAGAAGAAGAATCAGGGGCGGCATAGGATGCCACCTAAGGCAGCACCGTCCACGGGTTCGTAAACACCCCGTTGTACCGAATCTCAAAGTGCAGGTGCGGGCCGGAGGCGCGGCCAGTCGCGCCGGCCTGCCCAATGGCGCTGCCCTGTTCTACGCTCTGCCCGCACTGCACCCCCCACGCGCTCAGGTGCGCGTACACGCTCTCCCAGCCGTTGCCGTGATCAATCACGACGAGGTTGCCGTACCCCCAGTCATTCCAATTCGCATACACCACCACACCGTTATCCACCGCGAAGACCGGGTCGCCCACTGATGCGCGAATATCAATGCCGCGATGGATGCTGGTGTAATCAAAGCCCGAAAGGGTACGCGCCGCTGCGGGCCAGACGAACGCGCCCGTGCCGAGGATGCCGCTGTATCCGCCGGCGCATTGGCCAAAGTTGCTGGCCGCGCGCGCGCCCGCCGTGGAGCCGCGCGGGAGGCTGGGCAGCACCCAGGTCTGCAACTCGCGCACGCCGCCCGGCACGACGATGGAGGTGTTCGGGATGAGTTGCGGCTGGTCGGCGTCGAGGCCGTTGCCCGGCCAGTTCAGGATCGCTTCGGCTGAGACGCGATAGAACTTCGCGATCTGCTCCACCGTATTGCCTTCGGTGATGAAATGATACGTGCCATCCACCGGCAGGATATTGAGCACCTGCGCGGGCCGCAGCAAGTGCGGGTCATCCTTGAGCGTGAAGTAGTTGCCCCACAGAATCGTTTCCGGTTGCAGGTTGAAGCGCTGGGCGATGCCGAAGAGCGTGTCGCCCGATTGCACCGTGTAGGTCATCCCCTCAGTGCGGCCGCGCGTGGCGATGAGGGTATGTGGGGACGTGAAACGTGAAACGTGAACATCATCGAGCACCAGCCCGCCAAAAGTCGGAGGGGAGGCCGGTTCCGCGCCGCACAGCGGCATGCAATCTTCGTTTGCGCCCGCGACGGAGGCGGCTTCCAGCGTCGCTGCCGCTTCCGGCGTCACGCTCGCATCAAAGTCCGCCGGGAGGCCCGTGAACGCCGGCCATGTGATCCGGCTCAACCCGATGACCGCGAGCATCAACACTAACACGCTGATGTGCGAGGCATAGCGCAACAGCGCCTCGCGCCAGCCGGCGTTGACGAGGTCTTTCCACAAACGCGCTATGGGTGAGGGCGTCTCGTTGATGGGAGGCCGTGAAACGTGATGCGTGAAGCGTGATTGACTGCGCCAATTCGACGTTTCACGTTTCACGTTTTACGGAAGGAACTGCCACGGGTTCACGCGGCCATACTCGCTGTGCCGCATCTCGAAGTGCAGGTGCGCGCCGCTGGAATTGCCGGTGCTGCCCGACAGGCCGATGAGCTGGCCCTGGTAAATGGCCGCGCCACAGTTGAGGTTGATTTGACTCAAGTGCGCGTACGCCGTCTGCCAGCCGGTGCCGTGGTCGATGATGATGAGGTTGCCGTAACCGCGCGTGCTCCAACCGGAGAACACCACCACGCCCGTATCGGAGGCGTAGATTGCTGCCCCCGTGCCGGCGGCGATGTCGAGGCCGGGGTGGGTGTTGGTGTAATCCCACCCGGACAGGTAGTGGTTGTTGGCGGGCCAGACAAAAGTGTAAGTTCCCGTTGGCCCCGAGTAGCCGCCGGGGCACGAGCCTGGCTCGCCGCTGCTGCCTGGCCCGCGCGCGCGGCTCACGACCGGCAGCGACCACTGCACCGTGTCGCGCCAGCCGTTGGGGATGATGATGGCCTGACCTTCCTTCAATGGCTGTTCGGGGTTGCCGGGGTCGAGATCGTTGCCGGCATAAGTTAGGATTTCATCCACGTTGCCGTGAAAGACCTTGGCGATGTTCTCCAGCGTATCGCCCGCCTGCACGATGCGCAGCGCGCCATCGGTCGGCAGGATGTTCAGCACCTTGCCGGGGCGCAATAGATTGAGTTGATCCACCAACTCCGGGTTGCCCCACAAAATCGTATCCGGCTTGAGGTTGAAGTTGGCGGCGATCCCAAAAATCGTGTCGCCCTTCTCCACCGTGTACGTCTCAATTGTCGCGCGCGCGCGGGTGGGGATGTCGGTGTTGGGGTTGGCGTCGCGCGTAATCGCGGCAGAGTTGCCGGCCGCCGGGTCACTAAAGGCGATGTCGAACACGGCCTGCGTGGGGAAGGCGGCTGCTGCGGAGGAACCAGTTTCCGTGGGGGAAGCGACGACCGGCGCGAACGTCGGTTGCGCAGCGGCGCCGGCCTCGCTCACTCGGAGCGCGCTCACGCCTTGCCGCGCCATCCACAGCGCGCCCAAGATCAGCAGCACGGTGAAGCTCTGCGCCGCAAGGCCCAGCCACGTTTCGGGTTTGGAAAGCCAATTCGTTATTTTGGTCGTCACACAGTCTCCGTCCCCAAGGCCGAAAGTCTAGCAGCGTGACGGGAACAACGTCAAGCCCACATAAGATTGCTGATTGCAGATTGCAGATGGCAGATTTACAATCGAGCCACGTTCCCAATTCTCCAATCTTAAAATCCATGGCTCTCAAAATCCTGTTTATCAGCGCGGAAGTCGCGCCGTTCGCCAAAGTGGGCGGCTTGGCGGATGTGGCCGGCGCGCTGCCCAAAGCCCTGAAGGCGCTCGGTCACGATGTGCGCGTTGTCATGCCGGCCTATCGCAAAATCGAGCAGCAGGGCCGCGAGGGAGTGTTCAGCGCGCTGCCCGGCGGCATGATCGTGCCAATTGGCACGCCCACCGGCGCGGGCGGCCTCGCGGCGGGCATTTTCGAAAGCACGCTGCCCGGCAGTGAAGTTCCGGTGTACTTCATCGCCCATGGCCCGCTGTTTGATCGGCCCGAGGTGTATGGTTATGGCGACGATGCGTATCGCTTTGCGTTTTTGAGTCGCGCGGCCTTCGAGGTGTGCCAGCGGCTCGACTGGCGGCCCGACTTGCTGCACGCGCACGACTGGCACACCGCGCCTGCCGTCACATGGCTGGCCACTGCCGGCCAAGCGATGGAGGCGTTCCGCGGCATCCCTTCCGTGTTCACCATCCACAACCTCGCCCACCAGGGACTCACCAGTTGGGACATCTTCAACTATCTCGGCACGCTCACACACAAACTCACCGATGAACCGTACGGCGCGGTCAACTTCATGGCGCGCGGCATCTATCACGCGACCATGATCAACACCGTCAGCCCGACGTATGCGCGCGAGATCATGTCAGCCGGCGGCGGCTGGGGCTTGCAGAACCTGTTGCACTACCGCAGCTTCGACGTGCATGGCATCCTCAACGGCGTGGATGTGGACGTGTGGAACCCGCAGACTGATAAGAATCTGGCGAAGCCTTTTTCCGCTACCTCGCTCAAAGCCCGCAGCGAAAACAAGCGCGCGCTGCAACAGAAGCTCGGCCTACCGCAGAAAGATACTGTGCCGCTGCTCGGCATGGTCACCCGCCTCGACGCGCAAAAGGGGATGGAGATCATGGGCCACGTCATCCACTTGCTGATGAACGGCAGCGCGGGCGAGGCGCAGTTCGTGGTGGTGGGTACCGGCGCATCGAATTACGAGGACATGTTTCGCCACCTCGCCGGC
>JBQTJD010000453.1:0-5825 GCA_052387475.1 Anaerolineales bacterium
CAGCGACGGTGGAAAGAGCAGCACAGCACCGCGATGGACTCCCTGCAGATGGGGCATGACAGCATCCTTTGATATGCATTCGGCTCAGGAATGCTATCATGGGCCCAGTTTTCACACAGTCTGGCGCGCGAGATGGGCGTACAACAACAGGCTCAGTAAGCCCACCAGAATCAACAGGCTGAGGCCCAGGCTGACGCGTTCGGCTTGCGAAGAAGCACGGCGAGTAGCGCCGCGCTCTGCGCCGCTCACAACAGCACCCTCCCGGCTGCGCCGCCGATAGCGACCGGCAGCCCCAACACGAGCACTTTGGCCGAAATGGAATAGAAAGGGTCCAACAGGCTGTATTGATTGAACAGATATAGCACCACGGCCGCGACAAGCAGCGATACACAATAGGCCAGCGCGGTTTCCGTTAACGGGTGCTGAAAGGGCAGGGTTTGATCGGTCTTTTTGTGCTCGGCGCTGAAGGCGTTGGCGAAGACGATGAGATACGTCAGCAGGAGCGAGAACAGCAGCAGGGCCAGCGCGTGCCAGAGACTGAGATGCGCGGCCAGCAGTCTGACTTCGTCGGTGGGGGCGATGCTGAAACCGATAAACAGGCCCCCGCCGATGGTGGCCCCCACGTCGTTGAGCAGCGCGTACGCGGGATCAGTGCTGACGGGCACATCCTCCTGGCCCCGTCGGCTTTGATGCTCGGAGAAGAGAGCGTTGGCGAGTGAAGCCCCGATGCTGAGCGGCACCGTTTGCATGGCGATGCGAGCCAGTGTACTGGCCAGCGAGTCGCCGACGGCCACACGATTAAGGATGACCAGCAACGTCGCCGAGGCGGCCACGCCCACGGCCAGAGCATCCACCGCCTGCATCACGCTATGCCGGAACGTGCGCTGCCGCTTGAAGCCGCTGAAATAGACCAGCATGATATTGATGACAAAAGCCAGCGCCAGATATACCAACAACTTCCACAACGCCGTGTGCGCGCCGGTCTGCCACATCTCCTGGGTATAAAGTAGCGGCACGCCAAACAAAAATGCGCTCCCGAAGGCGCGCATAAAATCATCCAGCTCGCGACGCCACGCGGGTGGCAAATGGGATAAAGTGGTTGCCATGGAACCGGACCGCGCTTTCACTTCATCAAAACTGCCGTAAACATGGAGACAATCAGCACCCCCAGAGACAGCATTAGGGTCTGGGTTTTCTTCTTCTGATTCTTGATCTTGTCCTGGCGCAACAGCGCCGCGCCGGCCAGCAAGGCCAGCACCACAGCGACCCAATTGGGCATGGCTTCCAGCATGACAATCACGTACAGCAGCAGCGCCGTGAAGAGGACGGCGGTTTGTTCAAACAACGTCATGTCTTTCATACGCACTTACCGACGAAATGCGGCTTACGACGGATGGGCCGAAAACGAGCCTGCCGCCATTTTCATCCTATGACACACCGGTCGAAAATGTCTATGTATCGGGATACAACTCGCGGTCTATTTGTGGTGTGAGCTAAAAATAACGCCGCGCCGAATCACGGCTTTGTCCTACACCGAAAATCGGACGCGCACGGATGGTGAGTTGCCAGGAAGAAGATTAAAGTGATATCACTCCGTCTTTTTCCACTGCGAGGTGTTATGCCGTCTCAAATGTCGTCCCCATATCGTGACAGGCTGTCGCTGCTTCAGGTGATGGATCACCTCGTCAATGACCTGTTTTCGCGCTCGTGGTCGAGAGCGACGGAACTCAAACTGCCAGCTGACTTACGCGCCGAGGGCGACGACTGCGTCGTGCAAGTGGATGTGCTCGACTTCAAACCCGACGAGGGGCAGAAATCCCTGGGCGCCCTTTCTTCGCAACGAACGGGACTGACCGATGAGCGGCGCGCCAAATCGGCGCCGGGGCCAGAGGCGTTTGAATAACAAACCTGAAGTACCTACACTTTTTGGAGTTTCCGGATTGATTTACGGCCTGTCATTCCCGCCCACGCTTTCGCGGGGGCAGGCTGCGGGAATCCAGCAGCATGGCCTGGATACCCGCTCCCCATTTACATAGGGACAAGCTTCGCGGGTGTGACGAATTCACGTAAATCAAAAGGAACGCGATTTAATGATGGCAAAGCCGCGGCTTGAGCACTGGGTCGTCTGGTACCCGAGAGCCGCGGCCAGCGGGTTGCTCCTCGCTCGTGGACGCATCGCACCCACCAACACGCTGTTGCTTCACGCCGCGCCCGACGTGATCACGGTGGAAGTCATGGCGGCTTCGGGGGAACGCCTGGCGTTCGGGGAAGAGTTGAAACGGACGCAAGAGTCACCCATGTGCCGGTTGCGCCGCCAGGGCAAAAGGGTGGTGCGCGAGGACATCTGGCCGGGAGGAAGCGACGTAGGCTCGGTGGTGATACTGCCCGGTGGGGAAGCGGGCCTGCTCAAAGTCTGGTGGCACGCGGACGACAAATCCGAATGGCGTTGGCAAGTGGAGTTCTATAACCCGGTTGCCCGCTAACTGGATAGTCTCAGATCACGCGCTACGCACTCTGCCCAACCCCTCACCCCTCCAGCAGCAGCGTCTCCGGGTCTTCGATCAGTTCCTTCACGCGCACCAAAAATTGCACCGCCTCGCGCCCGTCTACAAGACGGTGGTCGTAGCTCAGCGCCACATACATCATCGGGCGGATGACGACCTGGCCGTTCTGCGCCACGGGCCGTTCTTCGATCTTGTGCATGCCGAGGATGCCGGACTGAGGCGGGTTTAGGATGGGCGTGCTGAGCAGCGAGCCAAACACACCGCCGTTGGTGATCGTGAATGTGCCGCCACGCAACTCGTCCAACGTGAGCGTGCTGGCGCGCGCCTTGTCGGCCAGTTCTTTGATGCGGCGCTCGATCTCGCCGAACGACATCCGATCCGCATCCCGCAGCACGGGCACCACTAGCCCTTCCTCCGCGCCCACCGCGATGCCGATGTCGTAGTAGCGTTTGAGCACAACCTCGTCGCCCTGAATCTCGGCGTTGAGTTGCGGGATGGTTGTGAGCGCGCCCACCACAGCTTTGACGAAAAATGACATGAAGCCGAGGCCGACGCCGTGCCGCTCTTTGAACGAGTCTTTGCGCCGCGCACGCAAAGCCATCACCGCGCCGAGGTCAATCTCATTGAAGGTGGTCAGCATCGCGGCGGTGTGTTGCGCTTCCACCAAGCGTTGCGCAATCGTCCGTCGCCGGCGCGACATGCGGAGGCGTTCTTCGGGTCGAGATGAAGAGACAAGAGCAACGGTCGGTTCAGGCGGGACAGATTCGGCGGGTGGGCGCGGCGCGTCCTGCGTGCGCGGCGCGGGGGGGGCCTCTTCGATCTTCACCTTTTTCTTTTCTGCAAACGCCTGCACGTCTTCCTTGGTTACACGCCCACGGTTGCCGCTGCCCGACACCTGCGCTAGGTCAACACCCAACTCCTCCGCCATGCGCCGGGCGACCGGAGTTACCTCACGCTCTTTGCCGTCTGCTTCTGCTGAGGGCGCAGTTTCACTTACCGCCACGTTTCCTTCTTTTATCTCATTTCCCTCATTTCCTTTTTTTTCTTCAGTTCCCTCTTTCCCTTCCTCAATCACCCCCAATACTTCTCCGATCTTCACATCGTCGCCCTGCTTGCGCTCGATGCGGGCCAGCACGCCGGATTGCGCCGCGCTCACCTCCAGGTTGACCTTATCGGTTTCCAATTCCACCAGGGGCTCACCCGCGCTCACGCGCTCGCCTTCCTTCTTACGCCACTGGCCTACGGTGGCCTCGACAACGGATTCGCCCAACTCGGGAACAAGGATTTGGACTGGCATGGTTCTCTCCAATGGTGCCGGAGCGTGAAACGTGGTGCGTGAAGCGTGATGGGCCTGGTCATTGAGTGGCATCGTCAATGTTCCGAAGTGTTGTTTTTCAACAACTCACGTTTCACGCCCTCATAAGCTTTCTCAATCAACTTCCTTTGATTGGCCGCGTGCCGCGCCGCGGAGCCTTCCGCCGGGCTGGCGCTGCGTGGGCGACCGACGTACCACAGCGGCCAGCGTCCATTGAGGACGCCCTCCAATCGCGGGCGAAGAAATTCCCACGCACCCATATTCTCCGGCTCCTCCTGCACCCACACCACCTCGCGCAAATTCGAGTAACCGTCGAACACCGGCGTAAACTCATCCGGGCGGAAAGGATAAAGTTGCTCGACGCGCGCAATTGCTACGGCAGTATTGCGTTCGCGCTGCGGGCTGGTGGCGAGATCAACGTACACCTTGCCGCTGCACAGGATCAGGCGCGTGATCGTCTCGGGCGTTTTGCGTGCGTGCTTGTCATCAATCACCGGCTGCCAGCCGCTTTCGGCCAGCTCGCGCGGCGACGACGCGGTGTGCGGATGGCGCAGCAGGCCCTTGGGCGTCATCACGATCAGCGGCAGCGGATCACTTTGCAGCAACGCCGCCTGACGGCGCAACAGGTGAAAGTATTGCGCGGCGGTGGTCGGGTTGGCGAGGCGCAGGTTGATGTCGGCGGCCAGGTTGAGGAAGCGTTCCAACCGCGCGCTGGAATGATCCGGCCCCTGTCCCTCATACGCATGCGGCAGCAGCAGCACCAGACTCGGCGTCTGCCCCCACTTGGCGCGGGCCGAGGCGATGAACTCATCCACAATCACCTGCGCGCCGTTGATGAAGTCGCCGTATTGCGCCTCCCACACCACCAGCCGCTCCGGGGCCTGCAGGCAGTAGCCGTACTCAAAGCCCACGGCAGCGAATTCGGACAGTGGGCTGTTGTAAACCTCGAAGGCGGCGCGGGCCTGCGGCAATGTTTGTAACGGGATGTGTGGCACGCCGGTCGCGTAATCGTGCAGCACGGAATGCCGCTGGCTGAAGGTGCCGCGCTCCACATCTTCACCCGTCAGCCGGATGGGTATGCCGTCTTCAAGAATGGAAGCTAAGGCCAGCGCCTCCGCCGTGGACCAGTCAATCGCCGGCTCGTCGAGATCGTCCAGCGCCTTGCGCCGCCGGCTCATCGCGCGTTCCAGTTTGGGATTAAGCTGGAAGCCGTCGGGCAATTGCAGCAACGCGGCGTTGAGGGCACGCAACCTGGCTTTAGGCACAGCGGTCTTCACTCGGCGAGCGGCGCCCGCCGGGGGCGGCTCCGGTTGCGGCTCCACCAGCGCCGCTTCGGGCTGCAACGCCTCCAGCGTGCGCTGCAATTCATCAATCCGCTCGCGCAGCATTCTCTCGGCCCGCTCACGTTCGATCATGCCGCGCGCCGCGAGGCTGTCGGCCCATTGCGCGCGCACGGTCGGATGCTGCTCGATGGTTTTGTACATCAGCGGTTGGGTGAACGCGGGTTCATCGCCCTCGTTGTGTCCGTAGCGCCGGTAGCCGATCAGGTCAATTACAAAGTCTTTGTGAAATTGCGCGCGATAGGCGTAGGCCATGCGCGCCACCTCGAGACAGGCCTCCGGGTCGTCGGCGTTGACGTGCACGATCGGAATCTCAAAGCCTTTGGCCAAATCGCTGGCATACAACGTGCTGCGGATTTGCGCGGGCGGGGCGGTGAAGCCGAGTTGATTGTTGGTGATGAGGTGTAGCGCGCCGCCGGCGTGATAGCCCGGCACCCGATAAAGTGTGAGGGTTTCCGCCACCACGCCCTGGCCAGAGAACGCAGCGTCGCCGTGGATCAAAATGGGCAGAGTTACGTCCACGTCAACCACCATCGGGCCGCGAGCCGAGGCGCGGGGGGGGGGGCCCCCCGGGGGGGGTCCCCCAGCCGGGTGTGTGGGAGCCGCCCCCCGGGAGCGGGGGGGGGCGGGCCGCCCCCCACGCCCCCAAAACCCCCGCACCCCCCC
>JBQTJD010000454.1:0-1973 GCA_052387475.1 Anaerolineales bacterium
CAACTGCACAGCCAGCCGCAAAGCCCGCGCGCGCACTGGCCCGAAATCCCCGAGGAGTTGGAGGCGCTGTTGCTCAAGATGCTGGCGCTCTCCCCCGCCGACCGCTATCCCTCGGGCCGCGAGGTGGCTGACGCCATCGCCGTCATCGCCCGCAAAATCTTCCCCCGCCGCAGCACGGGGTTGCTTTCACAACCGGCGTAAAGGGCGACCGGCTGGTCGCCCCTACGGATGCGCCGGCCAACAGAACAATCCCTCGCTACTTTCCGCCGTAATCGCTATCTCCGCATCGAATAGCTTACGACGGATGAGTTCGCCGAGCAAGTCTTGCGCGCCCTCGGCCTCCAGTGGCACGACGTAGCTTTCGGGGCGTTGCTGCCTGAAGACGTACAGCTTGTCCGACCCGAGAAAGCCTTCCATCTCCAGACACACTCGTTGAATGTCGCCCCACGCGACGGTGTCTATCCACGGCTCGCCGCCGGGAGGCTGGGCGTTGCGGTCAAACCGTGCTCGTCAAAAGAAACTGTGAACCAGTACCAGGTCATTGGGCTGCTGTTTCGCTGCTGATCAGCTTTTCAATTTCGGTGACGAGCAGCGACAAATTGGGCTGTTCGAACGACAGGCCCGGCGCCAGCACGCGATTGTGTTTGATGTCCGGCGCAATATGCTTGTGATGCGGATGCGTGCTCGCGAGCAAGGGGTCGTTGGGGTGCGGCTGCGAGTCGTACCAGTAGAGCTTATCGGCGCCGCGCCAGGCTTCGTAGCTATAGGTTTCGATGAAGACTCTTCCGGCCTCGAACGTGAGTCTTTCGACGATTGAAAGACGATAGCCGGCGGCGAAAGCTAATTCTCCGGTCAGGGTTGCGGTTGTTCTCCCACGCGGAGCGACGACCAGGGTTGAGCGTTGAACTGACGGAAAAGTATCCGGCAGTGAATAAACGTAACGTTCGTACTCACGCCGAGACTGGAAGGGAGACATGCCGGGCAGTTTTGGCGATAAGTGTAGCTAGGGGTTTGTTGTCGGCGCGCAGGCTTTCAATGGCTTTGCGATACGCGTCTCTGCGTCGCAGCCATATTTGATACGCGCCCGCCCAGTCTGTCCAGTCTTGTACCCACGCCTCGTCCGCCGGCTCTTCACCCCGCGCATACGACTCGTAGAAAGTCTCGGAGAGTACCCCGTACTTACGCTCATATGTGCGCAAATCCTCATCCAACGCATGGATGTCTTCAATAACTTCTTCAAGTGTCATAGCGCACCTCCATTGGTCAAGGGATAGGTACTTTCATCTCCTGCACTGATTATACCCAGTTGAGATGACCCAGACCGTCCTATCCCAAATTTGACCGGGGAATGACGATTCACCCTAGAGTGCAACAACCCGCCGGCCGGCGCGTAATACCCGACAGACCGTTTACTCAACTGGAGGCACTATGTCTACAATGTCACACGCCCTGCGCCATCAACTGCGCCACTCACTGCGGCACGCGTTTCGCCGCAACAATCGGCACCGCTCACCGTTTGGCTGGCTGTTCTGGCTGCTGTTCCTGCCATTCAAGCTGGTCTTTGGGCTGGTCGGTTTCATCATCGGGCTGGTGGGGCGGCTGGTCGCGTTCGTCCTCGGCGCGGTGTTCGTGCTAGTGGGCATCCTCGTCAGCCTGACCATCATCGGCGCCATCGTCGGCATCCCGCTGGCGCTGGTGGGGGTGTTGATGATGGTGAAGGCGATCTTTTGATCGGCGATCTTCTAAATGAAACGTGATGCGTGAAACGTGAGAGGCCGTGTCAATCCAAATCACGTTTCACGTTTTACGCATCACGCGCCTTCACACCATAATCGGCTCCTCGTACACCCCGAACGCTTCCTTCATCACATTCATCATCTCGCCGAGCGTGCAGTACGCGCGCACGCAGTCGAGGATATAGGGCATGGTGTTCTCCGTGCCCTGGCAGGCGAGCCGCAGCCGGTCGAGGGTTT
>JBQTJD010000455.1:0-7721 GCA_052387475.1 Anaerolineales bacterium
TTTTCTTTGCGTCCTTTGCGGTTCAAATATCCCCGTGCTTACGCCGAGCCTGCTCAAAACCGCGCTGCGTGACCTGCTGCGCCGCCCGTGGCAAAGCGGGCTGATGATCCTCGGCGTGGCCTTGGGCGTGGCCGTCGTCATCGCCATTGATCTCGCCAACACTAGCGCCACCCGCGCCTTCGACCTCAGCACGCAGGCCGTCACTGGCAAGACCACCCATCAAATCGTCGGCAGCACCAGCACCAGCGCCGGCATTCCGCAAGACCTGTACCGGCAGGTGCGCGCCGAGTGGGGCTATCGGCAGAGCGCGCCCATCGTCGAGGGCCTGGGCCTCGCGCCCGACCTCGACGGACAACCCATCCGCATCCTCGGGGTGGACACCTTTGCCGAAGCGCCGTTCCGCGACTACTTCGGCGGCGACGACCGTTTCGATTCCGATCTGACCGATTTCTATACCGACCGCAACGTCGTCCTCATCGGCCCGGGGCTGGCCGACCGTTATCAATTGCAAATCGGCGATTCGTTTCGCGTGCAAATCAATGACCGTTTCGAGTCGCTCCGCATCGTCGGCATCCTGCAACCAGGAGATGAGGGGAACCGCCGCGCGCTGGATGGCATGGCGCTGATGGATGTGGGCGCGGCGCAGAGCTTGTTACAGATGGGCGACCGCCTCTCCCGCATTGATTTGATTCTGACGGAGGCCGAGTCGCGCGCGTTGGCCGACCGTCTGCCCACGAACGTCCGCCAGCAACCGGCCTCCGCGCAAGCCGACACCATCGCGCAACTCACGGCTGCCTTTCAACTCAACCTCACCGCGCTGAGTTTGCTCGCGCTCGTCGTCGGTATGTTCCTCATCTACAACACCATCATGTTCAGCGTCGTGCAACGGCGGCAGGTGTTCGGCATCCTGCGCTCGCTCGGCGTCACCGAGCCGCAACTGTTCGCTCTGATTTTATTTGAGGCCGCCGTGGTGGCGCTGATCGGCGGGGCGTTCGGAGTGGGGTTGGGCTGGCTGCTCGGGCAAGGCGCGGTACGGTTGGTGACGCAGACCATCAACGATTTGTATTTCGCGCTCAGCGTGCGCGACGCCCCGCTCGATGGGTGGAGCGTGCTGAAAGGCCTCGGCATTGGCGTGGGCGCAAGCTTGCTTGCCGCCGCCGCTCCGGCGTGGGAGGCGGCCTCCGTCCCGCCCATCACCATGACGCAACGCAGCGCCTTCGAGGAGCGCGCGCGCCGTCTCCTCCCGTGGCTCGGCCTCGCCGGCATGGCGCTGTGCGCGTTTGGCGCGGTGCTGCTGTGGGCGACCGACTCGGTAGCGGCCAGCTTCGGCGGACTATTCGCTATCGTCATAGGCCTGTCGCTCATCGTGCCGATTGCAACCGCATGGCTGATGCGGATCTTCGGCCCGCTGGGCAAGCGCGCGTTTGGTGTGCTCGGCGAGTTGGCGGCGCGCACGGTGACCAAGGCCATCAGCCGCACCAGCGTCGCCATCGCCGCGCTCATGGTCGCCGTCTCGGTCACCATCGGCGTGAGCGTGATGATCGGCAGCTTCCGCAGCACGCTCATCAACTGGCTCGATCTCACGCTCGTGGCCGACATCTACATCTCCCCGCCGGTGATCGGCGGTTCGCAGAACACCATCACCGTCTCGCCCGATCTGCGCGAGCGCGTGGCCCGCGTGCCGGGCGTCGAGTCGGTCGAGACCATCCGCACTGTCAGTGTGTCAGACTCGGTCGGCCTGATCAGCCTCGTCGTCGCCGATTCACAATCACGGCGCTCGGCGGGGCTGTATCGTTACGCCAGCGGCGACCCGCAACAAATCTGGGACGAGATGAACCGCGCCGATGTTGTGATCGTCAGTGAGCCGTTCGCGCTGCGGCGCGAGCTGCCGTTAACCGGCAGCGCCATCACCCTGCAAACGGATAGCGGCCCGCGCGCGTTTCGCGTCATCGGCGTGTATTACGACTATGCTTCGGATCAGGGCCGGGTGTTGATGAGCCGCGCGATCTACGAACGTCATTGGAACGACCGCGCGATCAGCGGCGTGGCCGCGTACGCCGCGCCGGGCGCCGATGTGAACACGCTGGCCGGCGCGCTGCGCGCCGAACTCGACGGCACGGCGCTGCAAGTGCAGGTAAATCGGGCATTGCGCGAGCAAGCCCTGGTCGTGTTTGATCGCACGTTCGCGATCACCGATGCGCTCCGCCTCCTCGCCGTGCTGGTCGCCTTCATCGGTGTGCTGAGCGCGCTGATGGCGCTGCAACTCGAACGCGCGCGCGAGTTGGCGACACTGCAAGCGTTGGGCCTCACCGCCGGGCAACTGTGGCGGCTGACCTTTCTCGAAACGGGGATGATGGGATTGACCGCCGGGCTGTTCTCTCTGCCCACCGGCTTCATACTCGCGGTAGTCCTCATCTACGTCATCAACCTGCGCTCCTTCGGCTGGACGATTACGATGGAGTTGGGCTGGCCGGTGTTTGCGCAAGCGATGCTCGTCAGTGTGCTGGCCGCCGTGCTGGCCGCGATTTATCCGATGCGGCGACTATTGCAGAGCAGCATAGCAGCGGCGCTGCGACAGGAATAGCCTTCTCCAACTTTTCACAATTTATCGGATGGTCGGAGCGACACAGGCGGTGTACACTCCCGTCCATCTCGCCGGTACCGGAGGCTATATGCTGAAACGTTGGCTCTCACTGCTCGTCGTTATCACGCTCTCTCTGTCGGTTGCGCCCGTCGCACGCGGGCAACAGGAGACCAATCCCCTTACCGGCCTCCCGGCGGACTCGGCGGCGCTCAATCGCCGCCCGATGCTGATTAAGGTCAGCAACCACGGGGCTGTCATCCGCCCGCAGAGCGGCCTGTTGTACGCCGACCACGTTTGGGAATATCAAATGGAGGGCTACCAGATCACACGCTACACGGCGGTGTTCTACAGCCAGACCCCGGCGCGCGTCGGCTCGGTGCGCAGCACGCGGCTGATCGACGTTGAGCACCTCGTGCCGCTGTACGGCGGGATTTTGGTGACGTCGGGCGGGAGCACAAACCACAGCGCGCCCAACACGCCGCCCCGCATTGAAGAACGACTGCGCTCGGCGGATTGGGCGCGGCGCGTGGTCTCCGAGTCGTGGATCGGCGATGCCGCTTACAAGAAGCCATATCTTGAACGTCTGGCGAACATCCCGCGCGCGGGCGTGCCGAGCTATCACCGGTTGTTTGCCTTTCCCCCGGCCATTTGGGAGTTGATGAGCAGCAAGGGGTTGAACGAGCGCCCCGCGTTGGGCGGCTTGAATTTCGACTCGAATGCGCCCGGCGGCGGCAAGCCGACGACCGAGGCGTATCTGGATTATCCGGGTCGTGGGCCGCAGAGCCTGTGGAAGTACAACACAGCGACCGGCCGCTGGCAAAGCTGGGTCGAGGATCAAACCACGCACAAGCCCGTGCGTTCCGCCAATGTGGATTACCTCAACAACCAGACGTTGGAGTTCGACAACGTGGTGTTTCTGTACGCCGAGCACTACGAGTCCGATTTCCTCGAAGACGAAGCGGCCAAACTCAAATCGGTCGGCGTCAATTTGCTGGGCGAGGGCCGCGCGGTTCTGCTGCGCGGCGATCAGCGTTACGAGGGCGTATGGCGACGCTATGCCCCCGACCAAATGATGCAGCTCACCTTCGCCGATGGCAGCGTGCTGCCGTACAAGCCTGGCACGATTTGGTATTGCGTGACGGATAGCGGCAAGCAGATGGCCCGCGCGGCGTATTGGCCGACGCCGTGATACAACTATAAAGATTGGAGGATTGGAGATTGCTGATCCAATCTCCAATTCTCCAGTGCTCTATGCTCAAACGTCTTCTCACCTCCACCGCCATCGCCGCGCTGGCCGTCATTGGTTTTTGGGCCTTCACCCAACCGCAGCCGCAACCCGCGCTGCCGCCGCTCACCAACAATGCCGGCTCGGATACGAGAGGCTTCGCCCGCGCGCTCACGCCGATTGAGTTTGAATTCCCGCGCGACCACGGCCCGCACTTCGATTACCAAACCGAGTGGTGGTATTACACCGGCAACCTGCAAGCGGAGACCGGCGAGCATTTCGGCTATCAGCTCACTTTCTTTCGGCGCGGCCTCACACCTGAGATGCCGGTGGATGACGCCGGCTTCCTTACGAACCAAATTTACTTCGCGCACTTTGGCCTGACTGATGTGGTTGGCGGCGTGCATCGCGGCGTCGAACGCTTCAGCCGGGGCGCGGCGGGCTTAGCGGGCGCGGGCAGCGAGCCGTTCCGCGCCTGGCTCGAGGATTGGCGAGTTGACTCGCTCAACACCGACGGCAGTCACGTGCGCCTCGTCGCGCAAGAGGATAATCGCGCATTAGATTTAACTCTGCGGGCCGTCAAGCCCATTGTCGCGCACGGCGACCGAGGCCTCAGCGCGAAGAGCGAGCAGCCGGGCAACGCCTCGTACTACCTCAGTTTCACTCGCATGCAGACGGAAGGCACAATCACCGTGCGTGGGCAGACGTTCACCGTGACGGGTGAAAGTTGGTTCGATCACGAGTGGAGCACGAGCGTGCTCGGCCCGAACGCGGTAGGATGGGATTGGTTCAGCCTGCAACTCAGTGATGGTCGTGAGGTGATGCTGTATTTTCTGCGATTGAAAGACGGCGGCTTGGAGCCGGTGTCCGGTGGGACGCTGGTGCTGCCGGATGGTGCAACACAGAGTCTCGGCGTGAACGAAGTGACCGTGCGCGCGCAGCGCGAGTGGCTCAGCCCCGTTTCCGGTGCGCGCTACCCGATAGATTGGCAGGTGAGCGTCCCGTCGGCGCAACTCGAACTGCGTGTAGAGCCATGGCTCGATGCGCAGGAGATGCAGTTGAACTTTGAATATTGGGAGGGGGCTGTGAAGGTGAGCGGCACGAGCAACGGCGCGCCGGTCACCGGCAACGGCTACGTCGAACTCACCGGCTATCGCGACAGCATGCAGGGTGTGCTGGGCGGGCAGTAATGTGTTAACCATCACTCCCACGTTCAGCATTGACGAGGGCGAGTTGCATGAAACCTTCGTGCGCGCCTCCGGCCCCGGTGGGCAGAACGTGAACAAGGTAGCGACCGCCGTGCAGTTGCGTTTTGACGTGCGCGGCTCGCCGTCACTGCCCGAACCGGTGCGCGGGCGGTTGCTCAAACTCGCCGCGAGCCGCCTCACCACCGAGGGGGTGCTCATCATCGAAGCGCGCCGCTTCCGCACCCAGGAGCACAATCGAGAGGACGCCCGCACACGGCTTGCCGCCCTCATCCGGCAAGCGGCTGTCGCGCCGAAGACACGCCGTGCCACGAAGCCCACGCGCGCGGCCAATCAGCAACGGGTGGAAGGCAAGCGCCGCCGCAGCCAAGTCAAACAATTACGGCGGGCAAAGCCGGATGGGGATGAGTGATTCAGAGACCGTAAAAATGCGTGGCGATTTACAGTTCTTTTCGGTCAGGTCGGTAGGTGAGGATTGCAACACCCGTGCGGGTCATCTTTGAGTTCACGAGTTTGAGGCGTTTCAGCTCATCCCCGTCTTTGAAGAGGCGCTTGCCGCGGCCCGCGATGACCGGGTGGACCTGAAGCTGAAGCTCATCTAGGAGGTCGCTTTGCAGTAGGGTTCGAACAAGTGTGGGACTGCCCGAGACGCCGATGTTCTTTCCCGGTTGCTGTTTCAGTTTGGCAATCTCTTCCGCGAGGTTGCCTTTGATCAGCGTTGCGTTATTCCATTTTCCCCACTCGACCTTGTCCCGGGTCGTTGAAACAACATACTTGGGCGTGGTGTTGATGTGGCTGGCATACGGTTCGTCTGTCGCGGTCGGCCAGTAGGGTTCCCACTCCCCATAGGTCATGCGCCCAAGCAAGACAGTGTCCCCGGCGGCGATGTGTGCCACTAGGGTCGCCAGCATGTCGTCATCGAAGTGATCGCATTGCCATTGATCGGGCAATTCGGCGACGCCGTCCAGTGATAGGAACAGCCCTGCAACTACTTTTCTCATGTTTATTCTCCTTACAATTTCTCCTGGATTGAGATGCAGTGAGCATAGCGAAGAGAGCGCGGTGCGTCTTGGACGAAAACGACACGCTGGAGCAAGGCTGCTGGAGCGCGACTTTAGATGATAGAAAGCGGCGGCTGATTCGTCGGCGATTGCAAACGCGCCGGGGTGTGCCCGATGAGGCGGCGCAAGAGGCGGGTCAGGTGCGCCTGGTCATAGTAGTCAAGCTGATAGGTGACATCCGCGATGGATACGCCCTGCCGCAGCAATTTTGCAGCGAGCCGTGCGCGACCGATCTGTCGCAACGCGGTCTGCGACATGCCAGTCACCGCAAGAAAACGACGCTGCATCGACCTGGCGGGGAGTGCCACTTCGTCGCGCGCAAGCGCGTCGCTTATGGCAGGGTCAAAGTGCATTAGCCCCGCGCGTGCCAGCCGACCGACAAATACATCGACGTTGTCAAAGGTCGGATACCAGGGCGTGTGCAAAGTCAGGCGGGAGGACATAGCAGCAGGCGCAGAGCCTGATCAAGATGAGCGCTGAGATAGCGGCGGGCTTGGGGGACGTTGATGACCCCTTGGCCCACGAGTAAGCCGAGCACGAGATTGTTGAGTAGCGTCATCACCTGCGGTGCTTGACCGGTCTTCAAGCGACAAGCATCTTCACGCCAGGTGCGATCGCGACGGTAGTGCAAACCATTCTCGATGGCCCAATGACGACGCACCAAGGTCAGTAAGCGTTTGGGATCAGCTTCCTGCGCGGTCAGGCTGGTGAGGCCATAGACCCGTTCGTTACGGGCCTTACCCGTCATAGAGTCGGTGATCGTGCGCTCAAGCTTGAAGACCTGCGCCAAGCCAGGCCAGTCGCTGTAGCCAACGAGCCAACTGCTGGTCGTCAACGTGCGTTTCTCAAAGCGGCCGTGGCCTTTATCAATCGTCGTGGCGGAACGAAAGTCGGTCAGGCCCAGACTATGGCCTTTGGCTAACGGCGTGGTCGCAAAGACTGCTGCGATGTCTTTCAGCAACTGCGGGTGGTTCTCTTTGACCGTCCAGACGTAATCGCCGCCGCCGTCCACGATGACTGCGGACAGTTCGCGTTGAGTGAGTGCGGAACTGCGTTCCGACGGCATCGCCGGTGATGATTTTGCCCTGTAAATCCAGCAGTTGCACCACGCGCACGGATGCTGGGATCTCATTCTCCTTCGTCTCCACCACCACTTGCAGCAACACAATACCGCTCTCGGGCAGATAGGCGGCCAAGAGATGCAAGCCCTGGCTCTGGCCGCGCGGGATTGTCCCGCGCACGGTCTTGCCATCCAAGTTGATAATGATCGGCACCCCGTCTTGTGGCAACTGCTGCAGAAACTCACTCACGCGCCGTTCCAACGCGCTGGGCGTGACTTGGTGTCCGAATACCCGACTATAGGTCGTCCGATGCGGCAAGCTCGGTCGCTTCAAGTGCAGCGCGGACACCCACCACGCCGCTCGCCAGCGCACCCACTCGGCGATGCCCGTCACTTCGTCTTCTCCGGCCAGCTTCGCCAACACGCTCAGCACCAGGAGGACCACCAATGGATAGCGCACCCCCTGCCGCTGGCGCTGATCCGGTCCTTGGGCCAGGAAGCCCCACAAGCTGGTCACATAAAATAGATGTCCAGCCCCAAACGGCAGTCGGGTGCTATATTCCAGCCTGACATTCCTTGGTGGTGT
>JBQTJD010000456.1:0-4214 GCA_052387475.1 Anaerolineales bacterium
ACCGCTGGCAGAAATCGTCCACGGCGCAAAACATTTCGACTAAACTGGTCATCGGAACTCCTTTGGCTAGCTGGTTGGTCGCAACCCCAGCTTACCCCAAGGAGTTCCTTATCCCGTACTGACGTTAACAAGGAGAGATTACATGCACAGAGTCATACGATCGGGCGAGCTACAGCCCAGCTCTGGAGGCACCGTGACCTTCGAGGGCGAACCCTACGGTTCGGGGAGCTCCTTCTTCCTCGTCAACAACCAGCCTGGTGCAGGGCCGGACTTGCACAAGCATCCCTATTCCGAGACCTGGATCGTCCGCGCCGGAAAGGCGCGGATCACCGCAGACGGCAAGGACATCGAGGCGGGTCCCGGCGACATCGTGGTGGTGGGCGCAGAAACCCCGCACAAGTTCAAGAACGTCGGCGCCGAACGGCTGGACATCATCTGTATCCACTCATCGCCCCAAATCATCCAGGAGTGGTTGCAAGAATAACAACCACACCGCTTCACTTCCGCGTTGTAATGGAGAATTGAAATGGAAAAAGTTTCTTCGAAAGACGGCACCACCATCGCGTTCGATCAGTTGGGCACAGGCGCGCCCGTCATCTTGGTGGCTGGCGCAACCGCCTACAGATCGCACCCGGTGAATGTGCAACTGGCCGAATTGCTCTCCACTCACTTCACCGTGTTCAACTATGACCGCCGGGGACGCGGCGACAGCGGCGACACGGCCCCATATGCGGTTGAGCGCGAGATTGAGGATATCGAAGCCGTGATGAATGGCGCAGGGGGTTCGGCGTTCATGTGCGGCTTTTCCTCCGGTGCGGTGCTGGCCCTGGAGGCGGCGAGCAAACTCTCCGCTAAGATCAAGAAGTTGGCGCTGTATGAGCCGCCCTTCATCCTCGACGATAGCCGTCCGCCGCTTCCGCAGGATTACGTGGCGCAACTCAACGCGGCGATAGCGGCCGGCCGCCGGGGCGACGCGTTCGAAATCTTCATGACGAAGGCTGTGCTCAGTCCCGCCGAATACCTTGAACCCATGCGCAATGACCCCATGTGGGCGGATATGGAAAAGGTGGCGCACACGCTGGCCTACGACGGCACGATCATGGGAGACACCATGTCGGGCAAGCCGTTCTCAACCAGGAAAATCAAGCAGTGGGCTTCCGTCACGATGCCCACGCTCGTGATGACCGGCGGGAAGAGCGAGGCTTACTTCCATGGCGCGGCGCAAGCCCTCGTGGACATCCTCCCCACTGCACAGCGCCGAACATTGGAAGGGCAAGATCACGCAGTCGCCCCGGAAGCCCTTGCCCCGGTGTTGGTGGAGTTCTTCAAGGATTAGATCGGCATGCAACTGCAATTAACGACCAGGATCGCTCAACCGATGGCAGTTTGAGCACTTTGACGGGAACGTGCGGGCGCAAATGGCTGAACACGACGAGCGCGCCAGTCGTTGATCCGGAGGCGTATACATGGGCTTTCTCGTTGAGACAAGAGCGTCAGACTCGCCGTTTGTCGAAACGGTGTGGCGGGCTCAATGTGAGCGGGTTGGCTCGTTCACATCCATCGCCAAGAGTTATTGGGAGATGGTCGTCTCACGCCTGGACGGCAAACTGCGTCTGTATGTGCGCGGGCCTGAGACAAAGGCGACCCGCATGGACATCACGACCGACGCCGAGTATGTCGGCATCCGGTTCAAGCTCGGCAGTTACCTGCCGCATTTTCCCACCGTAAGCCGTGTGGACGGACTCGTGATCTTGCCCGAAGCGACGAGCCAATCCTTCTGGCTGCATGGCTCGGCGTGGCAATTCCCTAATTACGACAACGCGCAGGTTTTCATAGACAGGCTCGTGCGTGCTGGCCTGCTTGTTCGTGAGCCTGTTGTGGATGAAGCGTTACAAGGTCAAATGACTGGTCTGTCATTACGCACTGTGCAACGTCGTTTCCTGCGCGCCATCGGGTTGACGCTGGGCTCCATCGTGCAAAAGGAGCTTGAACATGCGAAAGATCATCAATGAGACCTACGTGACGCTGGATGGCGTCATTGCCCCGCTGGACTTTACGGCTTCATTTTCCGGCGGCGAAGAACGCGAGCGATATGTCCGCGATGTGCTCTTCGAGGCGGATGCCTTGCTGCTGGGGCGCGCGACCTATGAGGCCTTTGATTCGGTGTGGCCCAAGCTGACCGCCGCGGATGATAATCCGGGGTCGGAAGGGTTTAATGACCGCATCAACAGCATGCCGAAGTTCGTCGCTTCAAGTACCCTGAAAGAGCCGCTCGCGTGGAATAACGCGACGCTGCTTAAGGGCGATGTGGTGCAAGCGGTCGCAAAGCTGAAGCAGCAATCCGGTCAGAACATCCTGATGTATGGCTGCGGCCCGCTGGCGCACACGCTATTGCAGCATGGCCTGATGGACGAGTTCCGTTTCTGGGTTTACCCGGTTGTGGCCGGCGGCGGCACACGCATGTTTGGGGAAGGGAACCAGGCGATGTTGAAACTGGTGGCCTCGAGGCCGTTCCCTTCGGGCGTCGTTGTATACTCCTACCGGCCGGTCAAGGCTGGGGCTGAAAGTGGAGAAAGCACCCTGACAAAGACATCCAGAACGAGGACAATAGATATCGCTGCCCTCGACGCTTATCGCCACGCCAATGGTGGATGATGGGCTTTCTTGTTGAAACACGAGCGTCCGACTCGCCGTTTGTGGAAACGGTGATGCGCGGCCGGACGGTAGCGAATGGCACGGTCATCCGCCCCGCCGAGTGCCATTGGCACATGGTGTTGGTGCAGCACAACGGCGAGACGCATCTGCGCGTCGTCGGCCCGTTGACGACGGCTGGCGGGTTGTCATACATCGAGGGCGTCGAACTGCTGTGGATCAAGTTGAAGCTGGGCGCCTTCATGCCTCATCTACCCACCACCAAACTTCTGGATCGAGAAACAATCCTGCCCGGCGCTGCCGATCAGTCTTTCTGGTTGAAGGGGTCCGCCTGGCAATTCCCGGACTTTGAAAACGCTGACACGTTTGTAGACCAACTCGTGCGCGACGAGGTGCTGGCGCACGACCCAATCGTCAACCCGGTCTTGCAAGGCCTTCGGCCCGATTTATCGCCCCGCACGATCAGGCATCGCTTCCTGCGCGCGACGGGTTTGACGCAGAGCCAGGTGCTACAGGCCGAACGCGCGCAACGGGCCGCGGCGCTGTTGCGGCACGGCATTTCGCCCCTCGACGCCGCTGACGAGCTGGGCTACTACGACCAGCCGCACCTCACCCGGTCGCTCAAGCGGTGGATCGGACATACACCGGCCCAGATCGCCGGCCTGCGCGACCCTGAATAGCTTGCCGTTTTATACAAGACCGATGCCCCGGGTTGTGCTATCCTGCGGGTGACTGATCAAAAATCCGATCATCTACAACCCAACGGGAGAATAAACATGCCGCAAAAAATCACCACCTTCCTGACGTATGACAATCAAGCCGAAGAGGCGATGAACCTGTACGTGTCCGTCTTCAAGAATTCGCGCATCGTGAGCGTGAGCCGCTACGGCGAAGGCGGGCCGATGCCGGCCGGAACCGTCATGTCGGGGACGTTCGTGCTGGATGGGCAGGAGTTCATGACGCTGAACGGCGGACCGCATTTCAAATTTGAACAAGGCTTTTCGCTCTTCGTCAACTGTGAGACGCAGGCGGAAGTGGATGAGCTATGGGAGAAGCTCTCGGAGGGTGGCGAGAAGGGGCCGTGCGGCTGGCTGAAGGACAAGTTCGGCGTGTCGTGGCAGATCATCCCCACCGCGCTGGGCCAGCTGCTGGGCGACCCGGACCCGCAGAAGGCTCAACGGGTGATGCAGGCGATGTTGAAAATGTCAAAGATTGACATTGCCGCGTTGAAACGCGCCCACGCCGGGGAATAGCCCGATACCGTCAACGGATTGCCTCCGGCATAGCGGGTGAGCCGATCACTCCGGCCTCATCCGCTACCCCAATCCGCTGACAGACGGTTGCCGCGCACCTGATCTTCAAGACCTCGTGGGAATATAATGTTCCCACGAGGTCTTTGTGATCACCCCTTCCGACACCCATCGCACAATTGAGGCAGTCTGGCGGATCGAGTCGGCCAAACTCATCGCCGCCCTCGCGCGCATCGTGCGCGACATTGGGCTGGCCGAGGATCTGGCGCAGGATGCGCTGGTCATCGCGCTGGAACGTTGGCCGGAGATGGG
>JBQTJD010000457.1:0-8651 GCA_052387475.1 Anaerolineales bacterium
GAATCCGTTGATTACATCCGCAAAGAGCGCGAGGGCACCATCCTGTGTTTCGTCGGGCCGCCGGGTGTGGGTAAGACCTCGCTCGGTCAAAGCATCGCCCGGGCCATGGGCCGCAAATTCATGCGCCTGTCGCTGGGCGGTGTGCGCGATGAAGCCGAAATCCGAGGCTTCCGCCGCACGTACATCGGCTCAATGCCGGGCCGCATCATTCAAAGCCTGCGCCGGGTGGAAAGCAAGAATCCGATCTTCATGCTCGATGAAGTGGATAAGCTGGGCGCGGACTTTCGGGGCGATCCTTCCTCGGCGCTGCTCGAAGTGCTCGACCCGGAGCAGAACCGCGAGTTCCGCGACCACTACCTCGATGTGGGCTTCGACCTGTCGCAGGTGATGTTCGTCACCACCGCCAACACGCTCGATACCGTCCCCGGCCCGCTGCGCGACCGGATGGAGATCATCCCGCTCTCCGGTTACACCGAGCGCGAGAAAGTCGAAATCGCCAAGCATTACCTCGTGCCGCGCCAGATCAAAGAGAACGGATTGAAGCCGGGCGAGATTGCGTTCACCGACAAGGCCCTGCAAGCCATCATCCGCAACTACACGCGCGAGGCGGGCGTGCGTGGCCTCGAGCGCAACATCGGCGCCATTTGCCGCAAGGTGGTGACGAAGGTGGCAGAGGGCGTGCCTCCCGGTAGGGAGACCGTCAAGACCCTCAAGGTCAAGCCCGAAGATGTGGTGACCTATCTCGGCAAGCCGCAATACTTCTACACTGAGGAAGTGGAGGAGCGCACCTCACTGCCCGGTGTGGCCACCGCGCTGGCGTACACGCCCGTCGGCGGCGACATCATGTTTGTGGAAGCGACACAAATGCCGGGCAGCAAGGGCTTTCAACTCACCGGCCAGTTGGGCGAAGTGATGCAGGAGTCTGCGCGCGCCGCCCTGAGTTACGTGCGCGCCAACGCGATAGCGCTCGGTCTGGCTGGGGACTTCTTCGAAAAGCACGACATTCACATGCACGTACCCGCCGGTGCGACGCCCAAAGACGGCCCAAGCGCGGGCGTGACGATGGCGACGGCGCTGACCTCGCTTGTCTCCGGCCGGCCGGTGCGCAAAGATGTGGGCATGACGGGCGAGATCACGCTGCGCGGGCAGGTGCTGCCCATCGGCGGCGTGAAGGAAAAAGTGCTGGCCGCGCATCGCGCCGGGTTGAAGACCGTCATCCTCCCGCGCCGCAACGAGAAGGATTTGGATGATGTGCCGGATGACGTGCGTCGGGACATCAAGTTTGTATTTGCGGATCAGGTGCAAGATGTGTTGAACGCCGCGCTGGAACGTCCCCGGAAGGATGCCGCGCCCCGCAGTGGGGTGGGAGAAGCGCCTAAATTGGGCGAAGCCAGCGCCGCGTCGCGTCGCAAGACTAACATTCCGAAAGCGAGCGGCAAGCCGCGCAGGAAACAACGGAGCAAATAAGCGTGCCCAATCAAGTGATGCTCGTGGACGACGATTTCACGACCACGCAACTATTGAAAATCCTGCTGGAGATGGATGGTTACCTGGTGCAGATCGTGCCCAACGGCAAAAAGGTCGTGACCGAGGCCAAAGCCCACCGGCCCGACATCGTCATCATGGATGTTCACCTCGCCGACTCGAATGGCATCGATGTGCTGCGCGACATCCGCGCCGATGATGAACTCACTTACCTCCCGGTCATCATGTCTTCCGGAATGGATTTGGAAGATCAATGCAAGGATGCCGGCGCAACGGCCTTCGTGCTCAAACCGTTTCCGCCGGATCAACTCTCAACCGCCATTCAGAAAGCTCTGACCCCTAACCCCTAACCCCTTCATCAACAAGGGATTGGGGATTAGGGATTACAACTATGCCTCCTAAAACTAAACGCACTCGCATGTGGCGTGTAATGGACTTACATCTCCATACGCCCGCTTCGATTGACTATCAAGAACCCAACGTTACCTACCTCGATATCCTGCAACGCGCCGAACAGCGCGGGCTCGATATCATCGCCTTCACTGACCACAACACCGTCGGCGGCATCCGCCGGATGAAGGATGAAATCCGTGAACTGGAATTTCTCGAGCGGCTCGCCCGCATCCTGCCGGAGGAGCAACGCCGGCTGAACGAATATCGCCGGCTGACGCAAAAAATCCTCGTGCTGCCCGGCTTTGAGTTCACCGCCACGCTCGGCTTTCACATCATCGGCCTCTTCCCGCCCGACACCCCGGGGCGCGAGTTGGAACACTTGCTGCTGTCGTTGCACGTGCCGCCCGATCAGATTGACCTCGGCTCGGATAAAGTCGGCGCGACGAGCGATGTGCTCACCGCTTACGGTTTGATTGCGGAAGCCGGCGGCCTGGCCATCGCCGCGCACGCCAACAGCAGCAACGGCGTAGCCATGCGCGGGCTGAGCTTTGGCGGGCAGACCCGCATCGCGTACACGCAAGACCCGCAGTTGGCGGCGCTGGAGGTGACCGACCTCGACCGGAAAGGGCGGGCCACGACCAAAGGCTTTTTCAACGGCAGCAAGCCGGAGTACCCGCGCCGGATGCACATCATTCAAGGCTCCGACGCGCACCGGTTGCGGCGCGACCCGGCCAACAGCAAGAACCTCGGCGTGGGCGACCGCACCACCGATGTGCTGCTCGACGAAGTTTCGTTCGAGGCGCTCAAAGAGCTATTTGCCAGCAACGACTTCGCCCGCACGCGCCCGCACACCGGCGGCGTCGCCGAAGTGGAGTTCGACTACGTGCAGCAGGCGCGTGAAGAAGGCGCGAACATCGTGCAGGACTTTCACGAGTCGATGCAGGCGCGCTCCGGCAAGCTGGCCGCCATCATCGCCGATGTGTGCGCCTTCGCCAACACCAACGGCGGCACGCTCTACATCGGCGTAAGCGCCGACGCCAAACAACCGCTGGCCGGTGTGCCCGACCCAAAGAAGGCAGTTGAAGAAATCAAAAGCGCCATCGACCGCATGATCACGCCGCGCATTGAGTGCACGGTTGACACGCAGGAGACGAAGGGCAAGGCGGTGCTGCGCATCCTCGTGCCGCGCGGCGATGACCCGCCCTACGCGATTGAAGATAACAAAATCTTCGTGCGCGACGAGGCCGAGACGTCGCTGGCTGTGCGCGATGAGATTGTGCAGCTTGTGTTGCGCCGCTCTCCTGTAGCGATCAGCCAACCGGCAGCGGCGGACAGCCTAAGCGCGCAACTAATGTTGCGCAGCGATGCCACCCGCTTAGCCGAAGCGCTTAGCGTTTCGCCGCCCGCCGAAGCCTCGGCGGCATCTGTCGAAGAGGCGGTCGCCTCAATCCTTTCTCACGACCCACCGCGCACCGGCGTGGAGATTGTTTCGACGGAGGAGCGTAACGGCCGCAAATTCCACACGATGCGCGACCTGCGAAACGGCAACATGGTGAAGAACGTGACGTTGCAAAGCGCGCGCAAGCTGTGGCATTACGCGCTCACCGAGCACGAGCATCATCGCGTTGACCCCAGGAAGCTGCACTGGCAGGGCGATCTGGCGCTGGTGAAGAAAAGCCAGAAGGGTGGTGTGACGCGCTATGATCTGGCGCAACGCGCAAACGGCGATGTGCGCGGCGATATACGCGTGTACTACGGCGTGACCGAAGACGGCATCCACGGCGCATGGCGGCAGGTGGTGGGGCAGGAAGAGTGACAAGTGGCGAGTGGCATGTGAATCTGCTCGCGGCAATGTCATTTGCCACATATCCCTTGACGCCCGCTATGCAGATTCGGGAATTTGTCCTCGACCATGATTACGAGGCGGCGCTGGCGCTGTGGCAGGCGCGGGTGTGGGAGTGGGCGCTTCCGACACGCACGAAGAGATTGCCCGCAAGCTCATCAGCACGGTGATCGGTGGTTGCGATGGCCGACATGGGATTGTCTATCATCTCGCTGTCGCCGTTCCGGTGCGTGGTTGTATGGGCACAGCATGCCGCACCCTACAAACCCAAAACGTGCCGGGCGATGACCAGTCGTTGAATCTCGCTCGAACCCTCGCCAATCGTCATCAGCCGCGCGTCCCGATAAATGCGCTCCACCGGGAATTCGCTGGAGTAGCCATAGCCGCCGTGAATCTGAATGGCGTTGCGGCACACGCGTTCACCGACCTCGGTGGCGAAGAGCTTGGCTTGTGCGGCGGCCTGTGTGAACGGGCGGCCATTCTGTTTGAGCCACGCCGCGCGATATACGTATAGCCGGGCGGCTTCGATTTCGGTGGCAGCATCGGCCAGCATGAACTGAATGGCTTGATGCTGCGCGATAGGCACGCCGAAGGTTTTGCGCTCGTGGGCATACTTAATCGCGGCCTCGAAGGCGGCCTGCGCCAACCCCACCGAGAGGGCCCCGATCCCGATGCGGCCCCCATCGAGCACGGCCAGCGTGTGCGCGAGGCCTTTGCCCTCAATCCCCACCGCGTTTTCGCGCGGCACTCGCACTTCCTCATACGTGACCGCATGCGTCGGTGAGCCATGCAACCCCATCTTCTTCTCCGCCGCACCGATGTGCAGGCCGGCTGAGTCGGTCGGCACGAGGATGAGGCTAAGGCGTTTCTCGTCGGTGCGGCACAGGGTGACGATGAGGTCGGCGATGGAGGCGTTGGTCGTCCACATCTTCTGACCGTCGATGATCCACGAGTCGCCTTCGAGCACGGCCCGGGTGCGCACGCCGCCTTGCAGGTCACTGCCCGCACCCGGCTCGGTGAGGGCCAGCGCGCCGAGCTTGCCTTTTCCCGAAGCGAGCCTCGGCAACCATTCGCGCTTCAACGCCTCCGAGCCGAAGTTGGTGATGGCGGCGCTCGCCAGCCCGTTGTGCGCGGCGAAGGCCAGCGCCGTCGAGCCGCAGGCGCGCCCCAGTTCTTCAATCGCAATCGCGGCGCTGATGGCATCCACACCCGCGCCGCCGTAGTCTTCGGGGATGTTGAGGCCGAGCAAGCCGAGTGGAGCGCCTTTGCGCACCGCCTCCCAGTTGAATTCGCCGCTCTCATCGGCGTGGCGGGCGCGGGGCGCGACTTCCTTGTCACAAAAATCCCGCACGCTGTCGCGCCACATCTGTTGCTCCGAAGTTAGATCAAAATGCATGGGGGCCTCGTCAACGGATTGAACGGATTGAACGGATTTGGGATAATGCCCACGACCACTCTGAAGGAGATACGCGATGCCCACTCGTCCTTTGACCGATTCGGAACGCACAGAAGCCCGGCTTGTGTTTGGTGGCGGGCTTGACTACAGCCGCGCGCGCGTGGCGGAGGGCAATTACTTCCCGCCCAATTTTATCGCAGACATTGGCGCGTTTTTTCAACGCCAGAAGCGCACGTGGGATAACGCCATCACGCTCGGCAATACGGTCTATTTTCCGCGCCTCATCCGCACCCAACCGGACGACATCGCCAAAGACCTGGTCGATATGGCCTGGTTGATGCATGAGCTGACACACGTGTGGCAATATCAGCAAGTGGGTTGGAAATATTTGTACGAGACGCTGCGGGTGCAATCGAAGCTGGGCATGCTGGCCTATGATTACAAAGGCAAGCATGGCACAAAAAAGATAGCCCTGCGTGCGGCACAGAGTGAGCAACGCCGCTTGATCGATTTCAACTATGAGCAGCAGGGCGACATCGCCCGCGACTATTACTTCGCCCTCAAGTTGAAGGATGAGCCGGAAACCTGGGAACCGTATGTGGATGAACTGCGGCTGGTCGGGATGGCGAAGACACCGGGCGGCAAGGCTAAGTAAGCAGTGAACAGTGACCAGTGAACACTGCTTACTGTTTATCGGTCACTGATTTCGTCCACATTCCCGTCCATTCGGGCACGCACGCCCAGCCGTTGGCCCGAATCTTTTCCGCAAGTTCCGCGCCAAAGAAAAACTCCGTCCGCGCCACGGCGTCTTCCACACTCGCAAATTGATAGTCGGTGCGGATGATGCGCCGCGTGAAGCTCCATGCGTTTTCGAGCCACGCGTAATACTCGGCCAGCCCTTCGGTCGGCGGCGCCGGGGTCAGCGCCCCGGTCTTCAGCGTCTCCATGATGATGAGCCAGCCGCCGCTCACCACCACGCGCTCCATCTCCCGCAGGATGAAACCAATTTGGGTCTGCCATTCATCCGCATACCAGCCGCGCAAATGGCCGACAGCCCAGCCCGCGGTGACGGCGTCGGCGCTCGCATCGGCAAAGGGCAGGGCGCGCATGTCGCCGCGCACCAATCTCCAATTACCAATTCTCAGTGTCCGCTGATTGGCATTCTCCCGCAACATGTTTGCATGCAAATCAAGACCCACCATCCGCGCACCCTCGTCAGCCAGCAGCAGCGGAATTCGCCCTGTGCCTGTCCCCAAATCTAGCAGACGCTTGCCGCGCCAATCCATCAATCCGCGCAACGCGGCCAGCAGGTTGCCATCGGCATCTTCGGGCGCAATCAGGCGCTGATAGTCGGCGGCGCGATGCGAGTAGATTTGGCGGAAGTGATCCATTTCGCCGTCAATCCGCGGCCTACGGTCCCACATGCTTGACGTAGCCCTATCTCACACCACGTTGATCTGTACCGCAATACCGCCTACGACCCGCCCGGTCTGGGCGTCGCGCTGAAGCAGGTCAAGCGTCAACCGCTCGCCCGCTTTCGCCTCGGCTGGGATGGCGACCTTCAGCCCGAATAGCAACTGTTCCTGCGCGCGGATGGAGATCAATAAACGGGACCTCGGGCCGGCGGGGAAGACGGCCTCCACCCCGCGTTCAAAATCTCCGGCCAAGCGCGCGGCTGTCTCTGAAGTGATCGGGCTACCCATAGCCACATCACGATCCTTAATGACTTCCTCCACATGTCCAGCGCAATCAAGCTGCGGCGCATCATTGCGATCCGTGAGCGTGGGCGCGAACTCGAAGGGCACCAACGTCACGCCAAGCGTGCGCTTAAAGGCCGCCTTCGCCCGGTTTAGCAGGCTGGCCGCCAGACCGCTATAGCGCGGTGGCCGGATCAGTTCGATTTGAAAACTGCGCGCCGCCCGCGAGTGCAAGTTGGCAGCCACGAACGGGATCACCAGCCAGCTGTTTGGCTTCAGATTTACCACCGTGAGGTTCTTCTGCGCCAGATTATTATGCTCCCATACGTGTCGGCCCGCTACTGGATGATCGCCCTTGGCAAAAGCCGCCGCCAGCAAACAGGCGTGCGTGCCCGCCGCGGGAACGAGGCTGCGCGGCCAGCGCGCCTTGACGATGACCGATGCACCTGGGGCGAGATCGAAATCGGAGGCCGTCGCGACGCAGGGCAGGAAGTCGGCGGGGTAAACGAACTGTGTGCCGGCAAACTGCTTGACGTTGAAGGCGACGACGAAATGGCGCACGATGACCGTGCCGCGGTTGCGCACGCGTGCATAAAACCAATTGTCCTGCCCAAACTCCGCGGCCTGATGTGTCAGGCCGCCGTCGTCGGCGTTGCGCACCCATACGTCGGGCGAATCCCAGAAGCGCCCTCCCCACTGATCGGCGCCGCTGTGGGCCGGGTCGTCGCGTAGCCATAGGTCAGGCGCGGAAGTCGGGTTCTCAAAGCCGAACACAAAACGATGAAAGGCATCCACCAGCGTGGCGTTGCCTGAGCGGCAGAGCAGAAATTCTTCGATCTCAACCGTCGTGACCGGCTGGCCGCGACGCCGTTTGTACAAATCGCTCATCAGCCCGGTCAGTGTATTGACGCCGATGAGGGCGGCAACCCCGCGCCAGAAACGGTATCCGTCGGAGTATGCACCGCCCGCCGTCACCCGGCTCCACGGGTTGCGCGCGCACAGCGTCACTGGGGGATCGCTGAAGTTGAACGGCAGCGACCCGGACAGGCCGTTGTCGTTGTACACCGTCCACGCCTCATCGAACCATGCATCCGGCTGGCTAGCCGGCTTCACGCCGCGCGCCCACCAACTGTGGAACGTCTCGTGCCGCAGCGCGCCGAGTGCAGTTGTCGTGCCGCCTTCGTACTCCATCCCGCCCACGTGAAAAAAAGCGACGAAGCGATTGCCGTGCAAGTACGCGCCAGTGGAATTTTCATTATCGGCGAGGTGAGTCTTGAGACTGTTGAGTTGTGCGGTGAGGTTGGTCGCGTTACTGACCAGCTTCCAGGCCTCAAGTGAGACCGTCGTCCCGGAGACGGGCAGCGTCACCGAGTCGGTGGCGCTCACCAGCGTGTCGGTCGCGCGCAGCTCGAGTAGCGGCGAGAGCGCACTGAAGCGCGCGGGGAAATTCACACGCCAGTGGTTAGTGCCGAGCGGCGTGACCGCGCCGTTAGTGATGAGGCTATGCGCGACGGCGGTGTTGAGCAAGAGCAGTTCGAGTTGCAGCTCGAATTGATCGAAGATGAGATTGGCCGGGACCCAGGCTTCGAGATAACGTCCAGGACCGAGATCGGTAAACCCGAAGTTGAAGGCTAAGCGCGGGCCGTTGCTCCACGTAAGCGCAGGTTGATACGAGCCGGCGGTTGAGGCTTGTGGCGTGCCCAGCGTATACGTCACCCGCAGTGTGTGCGTCGAGCCAGCAACCAGCGATCGTTCGAGCACGCGCAGTTCAGCCTGCGAGCCGCCGCCAAAGTTGTGATGCGCGAGTGCGCTTGCCGGCAGCGAGGCGCCGTCAAGC
>JBQTJD010000458.1:0-5200 GCA_052387475.1 Anaerolineales bacterium
CCTCTTGATGCCCATGAGGCCCTTCGCGGGCGTTCGCTACTGCGAACGCCGCTCAGGGTGACACTAAAGGTGCGGCGTGAGCAACTGCGCAAGTCCTATCTGAACTTGAACTGCTTAACTAATCAAAGGCTACTCGTTTTGCGGTTGCGGCGTTAGCCAACGTCGCAGGCCGGACTTAAATCTGTCCCAGCGCGTCAGCCGCTGGCGGCGTTCGGTCGTTGCGCGCTGATACTCCTCCAGCACGCGCTGACCGGTGCGGCCAATGTCATACTGGCGCGCGCTCCCGCGAGCCGCCTCTGCCATTTGTGCGCGTATTTCCGGCTCCATCACCAGCCGCATCAGTTTCGCCGTGAACTCGGCCAGGTCGGGTGAACTGAGCAAGCCATTGACGCCATCGACGATGGTGTCGGCGATGCCCGGCGACGTGATGCCGAGGGCGGGCAAGCCGGAGGCCATCGACTCGATCAAGGACAATGGATGAACTTCGGTGACGGACGCGGTCACAAAAATATCCCCCAGTTGCAAATAGGCCGGCACCTGATCGTATTCAACTTTGCCGAGAAATTTGACCCGATCACCAAAGCCCGAGTGGTCGGCATAATCTTTCAGATTTTCCGCCTCCACTCCCCCACCGATGATCGCCAGCACCACATCCGGATGCGCGGCGGCTACGCCGAAGAACGCGCGCAGCAAAAACGTCAGGTTCTTCTCGGCGCTCAGCCGGCCCACATACATCAACACCAGGGCCTCCTCCGGCAGGCCGGCTTCGGCTCGCGTGACCGGTTGCACTTGCTCGAACGGCGCCAGGTCGATGCCATTCGGGATGACGCGGATGGGCGAATTGACGCCCAATCCCCGCAGCACTTCGGCCAGGCCAGCCGAGGGCGAGATCACGACATCGCACTGGGCGCAGAAGTTGGGCATGTACGCGCGCAGAAACGTCTCCCCGACCGCGTCGGGCACCACCGAGGGCAGATAATGATGGGCATACAGATCGAGACGGGTGTGATTGGTGTACACAATCGGGATGCCGTGCGGACGACAGTAACGCAGCGCCAGCGGACCGCTCAAAAATGGATGATGGACGTGAACCACATCCATCGATTGCAATTTTTGTTGCGCCGGTTTCGAGTAGCGGAAGGACAGGCTGACATCGATGTCGCGCACGCTCAAGGGGATGCCCGGCGAGCGGACGACGTTCAGCTCATCGTCTTCGTACTCTTCATTGCCAAACGTGAAGACAAAGACTTTGTGGCCCTGCGACTCAAGCCATTTTTTATTCAGCACCACGTAATTGGTCACGCCGCTGATGTACGGCTTATACATATCGGTCATCATGCCGATCCGCATGGCACACTCCGCATGAAATTGGCGCTTGGGTATAGCTATGTTACACTATCCACTGTGATCCACGCAGCATATCACTCCGGAGCGGGCGGATGTCTTTAGCCAGCATTTTCAAGCAGACTGATATTTTCTTCGACCTCACCCCCGCTGAATTGGAAGCGATCGCGGCGCTATGTCAGGAAAAACGCTACAACACCGGCGATGTGGTGTTTGAAGAAAACTCAGCCGGCGACGAGCTATACATCATCGTGCAGGGCGAGGTGGACATTCAGGTAGATCCATCGCTGGTGGGCGACGCCAACACCCGCCCCACCGGTCTGGTCACCATCACAACCTTACGGCGCGGCCAGTCGTTTGGCGAAATCGCGCTGGTAGATCAGGGCTTGCGCTCGGCCACTGCCCGTTGTGCGGCGAACAACACCACACTCCTCGTCATCCCGCGTGACCGGCTGATCGGCCTGTGCGAACAACAACCTTCACTGGGCTACCGCCTGATGCGCAGCCTCGCCGCCGACCTCGCCCTCAAAATCCGTAGCACCGACCTGCGCATCCGCGAAGAGATCCTGTACGGCCGGCGGCGGTAGTTTCCACATGCACGCCGAACTGATCGCCATCGGCAGCGAACTCGTCCTCGGCGAGATCGTCGATACGAACTCGACTCATATCGCTCGCACTTTGCGGACGATTGGCGTGGAGGTCGAACGCTTCAGCGCCATTGGCGACAACGTCGAACAGATCGCGGCGCTGGTGCGGGAAGCCGCTGTCCGCGCCGGCATCGTCATCACCACCGGCGGCCTCGGCCCCACGGTGGATGACCCAACGCGTGAAGCAGTGGCTCGTGCCTTTGGCCGAGAACTGGAGTATCGCCCTGAACTGTGGCAACAAATCGAAGACCGCTTCCGGCGTTTTGGGCGCGCGCCGACCGAGAACAATCGCCAGCAGGCCTATGTGCCGGCGGGCGCGTTGCCGTTGGAGAACCCGGTGGGCACCGCACCCTGCTTCATCGTCGAGCACGCGCAGGGAGTTGTGGTCTCGCTGCCGGGCGTCCCGCGCGAGATGGAGCACATGCTCAGCGCGCGCGTGTTGCCTTATCTACGTGAGAAGTTTGCGCTCACCGGCTTTATCAAAGCCAGGCTGTTGCGTACCGTGGGCGTGGGCGAAAGCATGATCGATGCCGAGATTGGCGAGTTCGAAAAGCTCACCAACCCAGTCGTCGGTCTCGCCGCGCACGCCGGTGCAGTGGACATCCGCATCACGGCCAAAGCAGAGAGCGAGGCCGCCGCCGATGCGCTGATTGCGCCAGTCGAAGCGCAAGTGCGCGAACGGTTACAGGTAAAGTTTGGCGATGTCATTTACGCCGAGGGCGGCACGACGCTCGAAGAAACGGTGTTGCAGGTATTGGCTGCGCGTCGGCATTCGCTCGCCATCGCCGAGGCCGGCGCACAGGGCAGGCTCAACGCGCGCCTGGCGCTTCTGCCGGAGGCCGCACAAGTTTATCGCGGCGCTGTCGCGCTCAACGGGACGCCGTCACTTGCGGCGGTGGCCGCGCAGTTGCGAACCGAGCGTGGAGCGGAGTATGGTCTGGCCCTGTCCGTCACGGTGACGGACGAGCAGCGAAAAATCGAAGTGGCGCTGGCCGACGCGATGGGCGTTCACGAGCACCGGCAGACCTATGGCGGCGCGTTGACCAACCTCAGCCAGTGGGCGACGACCGTCGCTCTCAATTTTCTGCGGCTGCGGCTGTTGAAGGATTAAGGCGGGGCTTGAGATAGGCGGGCTATAATGGACAGGGTTCAAGGAGATGAGTCATGTTGCGAACTTACAAAGCCATTCTGCATGGTGATCGGTTGGAATGGAGCGAGCCCCCTCCTGCAACAGTCGCGCCCAATCAGCCAGTGGCCGTACATGTCACCATCTTGAATGAGGCTGAGGCGTCCGTCACTTTGTCGGCTGGGCAACGGATGGCGCAAGCGCTGGAGCAACTCGCGGCCATCAACGCTCTACCCGATGTCGGTGACCCGGTGCAGTGGCAACGCTCATTGCGGCAAGACCGTGATGTAGCCGACCGGGATGAGTGATGTTGATCGACAGCAACATCATCATTTACGCTATGCGTTCCGTGTGCGACTTGGAGACGGTGCAAGTGCAACAATAACATAGCAGGTGTGCTTTTCCAGATGGCAGGAGAAATCTAATGCTTGACTGCGCGTCAAACTATTGGGTAGAAAACTCACTTATGGATGATTCATTTGCACATAATGGATCACGCCAATCCTCTAGTTGATCTTGGACCACTCCATGAGTCGCTTACTGAAATGGATGATCAGCAAAGTCTGCGAGGACACGGCCGCGGAATGCGCCATTGTCTATCCATATGATCCATTTCGCAAACAGTTCTATGAAAGGGAGAGAATCACTACCTGGGGAATGCAAAGTGATCCCGACCATACGGACAGGCCGAGGGAATATGGTCTTGCTTCTATCGTCCGACGATCACGGCTAGTGATCGCCCATAACATTTCCGAAGGCAAGATCGAAGTCGATCTTACCGCCTTGCAAAGTTTAGGCATATCCGACAAGCAAAGAGTTCTGGATGTAATCCGCGAGTCACCTTTCATTCATATGGAAAAGATTCAGTCTTTTGTAGGGATTTCATTAATTGCCAGTGCAAAGAAAGATATGAGGGTTACAAATGAGGCGCTTGGCGTGTTCTATGTATGTCATAGACGACCGCACAGATTTCTTGCGGATGAGCTAAGGGAAGTACGCGAATGTGCAGACTTGGTATCTGATGCAATTCAATCTATTCAAGATTTCGAAGTTGCAAGTCGGCGTGCGCAACAGACAGAAGTGGTCTACAGGACTGTGCTGTCGGCTACTTCCGGGATGGACTTTCGTCGGTTATACCAAACAATAGCGAATGAAGCGTTAAGCTGGCTCAGGGGAAAAGCCAGTTTCCTCTATCGATACAATGATGGAGAAGACAACATTCGATTGGTTGCAGCCAGTGGGGTTACACAAGGTAAGTTTTCTCAGAATCACCAGTTGCCAGTTGGCTTTGGTATAGCTGGTCAGGTTGCACAAACAATACAGCCAATGCTGGTAAGCCAATATAAAGATCATGACAATTCGCAAAAGGAGTTTGGGGCTTATTTCAGCGAGATAGTAGCTGTGCCCGTTACTCGGGATAATGCGCCTATTGGTGTTCTTGTCGTCGTGGACCAGGAAGGCCGAGCTTTCTCACAAGACGATCAGGCCTCGCTAAAGCAACTCGGCGAAACCGCAGCGTTGGCAATCAATGCCTCAGAATTACTTGGGCAAGATCAGGAACTCCATAGGCAGGCAGGCGCTTCTCAAAAGCTGCTGGACTCAATTTCGTCAAGCCTTGAGTTGCGCGAAGCAGCTGAAATAATCTTGGATGGCTTGGGAAGTTTGATCGCATTCGACCGGGCGTCGGTCCAGGTCTTCAAAGGCAACATACGCAAACTCATTGCATGGCGAGGCTTCTCTGAGAACCAGATTGACAGCTATTTGCTTAGACCGATTTCTGAGGATAAGCTTATCGAACAAATCGTCAGGCAGAAGCATCCTCTAATTCTGCCAGACACATCAAAAGAACCTAAGTGGGAAGTGAAAACAAAGGCTGGTGTTGTTAAGTCTTGGGTAGCTTTGCCACTTGTGTATGGCGATGTCGCAGTTGGCATTATTACTCTAGATAGCCTTACACCAGGACACTTTCAGGTTTCAGATTCCCCAAAACTAGAACGGTTCGGATCGCAAGCAGCTATTGCCCTTCAAAATGCGAAACTGTTGGAGGAGGTAAAAAACCGTGTACGCGAGTTGGAAATATATG
>JBQTJD010000459.1:0-10620 GCA_052387475.1 Anaerolineales bacterium
GATGCTGGAACACTTTGGGACATGCAAGCTATGGTGTAACGTTCAGTGTTGCCAACATTGAGAGAGCTTCCTGCATTGCTGGTGAGTCAGCAGGAGTCAATCCAATGATTACTACCCTGCCATCCTCTTGGGGCAAGATGATTTCTTTGACACGATCCCTGTCTTCGATGAAATAGGTAATTCCCTCGTAAGCTCCTACGGTAATAGGCTGAGGCTCTGTCGCTTCTAAAGTGGGCACCAATTCATCAAAGGCCGTTGAGATTGCACGCCAGGAGACTAGCCATTCTTCAAAAGATTGTCCTTCCTCTAGTCTGCCAATACCAATTTGAATCTTTAGGCCATTAGGCGGAAATGTGTCAGGCGGTAGTGCAACATCAAAATCATAATTGACAGCTATGGTTGTGCCGCCAAGGTAAGCTTGCCAGCCTTGAAATAATTGCAGACTATATTGACCTTCAAGGTCATAGATGATTTGGGGTCCGATTCGCGGATTTGGTGGAGGGGCTGAGGCAGTCAGCTCCGCAATCCTCGTCCCTATCACTGCCGTCTCTTCTGCCGCACGTGTTGCAACCAAGGCTGTACCAGTCTCGACTGCCTGCGTAAATTGAGCCGGAGACCAGGTTGAGGTCGCGGGTGGCGGTGGATAACCTCATGGCCAGGTGGGAGTGGCAGGAAGCCCGGTAACCGGCGGTGGATACCCCACTGGAGACGTGGCCCGAGCCAGGGGCACGGCAGCTTGCCGGCCAGCCGCATACTGGATCAGGGCAAACATCGCAAGCGCCAGAAAGGTTAGCACAAACAGACCGGCAATAAGCTGTAGAGCGGTAGTGGCTTTTTTCATGATCGGACCTCCTGCCTTCAACTTCCTGGATCACGCAACTCAGACACGAACAACGGCGCTCTGGATTGTGGCTTTGCAAACGGCGCAACTTAGGGGATATTCTTTGTCAGCAACGACCCCGTGCAGTTTCACAATAACAGAAAAAAAAAACTCTGAGTCAAGACCGAATTTTACCGGGATTCCGACCCGATATTTTCGCACCTTCAAAGCCTTTCAAGCAACGTCTGTGCGATTAAATCCAAGTGCCCGGGGTGGGCGACAAAATCCAGTTCATCGGCGGAGACGACCAGCGTGGGACAGACGTGGAAACTCTCGATCCACTGCTCGTATAACTCGTTGAGCTGAGCCAGATATTCCGGCGCGATGCTCGTCTCGAAATCCCGCCCGCGCCGCGCGATGCGGTCGAGCAGCGTCCGCACCGAGGCTCGCAAGTAGACGATCGCGTCCGGGGGCGGCAGGAACTCCATCACGCTTTCGTAAAGATTGCGGTACGTGGCGTAATCGCGCTCGCTGAAGTGTCCCTGCAGCAACAGGTTACGGGCGAAGACCTCGGCGTCCTCGTACACTGAGCGGTCTTGAATGACGGAGGTGGGATGGTCGGCGATTTGCCGGTGGATGTGCAGCCGGTTGGCGAGGAAGAAGATCTGCGAGTGAAAGCCCCAGCGCAGCATATCGCCGTAGAAGTCCGCCAGGTACGGGTTCTCGGCCACCGCTTCGTAGAACGGCTGCCAGCCCAGCCGCGCGCACAGCCGCTCCACCAGGGTCGATTTCCCCACGCCGATATTGCCGGCGACGATGACGTAGCGTTTCATTAGTCAGATAGTCAAGTAGTCGAGTAGTCGAGTAGTCGAGTAGTCACAGGCGCGACTATTTGACCACTAGACTACAAGACCATTAGACTCAATTTGACTCCGCCCAGCCCTCGACCAGCGTATCAATAGTTTCGACATAGCCGCGCATCGCAGCGACGCGGTCACGGTGTTCATCCGGGTCGGCGAGGCGTAGGCGTTCACGGTACGTCGCCCACGGCGCGGCATGCGGGCCATCCGTTGATAGGTTTCGCATGGCTGCTTGCCACGTGTAGGTCATCAACCACAACATCTCCGCCGCGCGATCGGCTTCGATCTGAGCGGTGAAGCCGCGTTCGTAAATCGTGCGCCGGGCCGGATGGATCAATTCATCCATTTCGGATTGGCCCGCGCGGTATGCCGCCGACCAATCGGCGAGCAGCAATTGTGCCTGCGCCGAGTCGAGCGCCGGCCCGCCGAAGACCGCAAGGAAGTCATCATACACATCGGCGCGCGCGAGTCGACTCGCAGCCGATTCCAATTTCATCAACAAACGCCGCCCCGCGCCGGGCAAGTCAGTGAGGGTGATGGCGGCGTTCGCGGAATACAGCAGCGCCTCGCAGAAGTCCGCCAACGTCACCGGCGCGGTCGGTTCACTGCCCGGCAGCAGGCCGATGTGCAATGCGGCGCGGGCCATCCGCAAAAACGCGCGCGCGCGTGCGGCTACGTGATCGGGCCGATGAAACTGACCACGCGCGCTCGACTGCGCCAACTCAAAAAAGTGGCGCGGGTCGTGCACGAACAGCGGCTCGGCCAACTCCGGCCCGCGCCACGGGTGCGTGCGCAGCTCTTTGGGATTGCGGTACTCATCTTGATGGCGATACTGAATGTCGAGCGCCACTTGATCGGTGAGCCGGACGACCTCGCGATTGAGCGGCTCGGCCATGTCAATCAGAATCAAATCAATGTCGGTTGCGCCGCCGAGCAGCGGTTCGCCCGCCGCCACCGAGCCGGTGACATAGGCTGAGATGAGGCTGGACCGCGCGGCCATGCGTTGAACGGCGGTGTCTTTTGCAATTTTGATCAGCGTCGGGCGTTCGATGGTGAGGGTCACGCGCGCATTATCCCCGATCAACGGATTCAACGGAGGGTGGATCGGATTGAACGGACTCATCGATAGCGGGCAGCGGCAAGGAGGCCTGATACTCGCTGAAGCCCAGCATCACGCGGATGCGCTCGGCGACGAGCTTGAGGTCGCCGGGGTCGTCGATGAAGTTGAGGGGCGCCGCATCCACGATGAGCACTGGTCCGGCCCGGTAGTTGGCGAAAAATTCATCGTAAGCGTGGCCGAGTTCGTCGATGTAGTCCCACTCCATGTTGCGCTCGTAAGCCCGCCCACGCTTGGCGATCCGTTCCATCAACGTCTCGGTCGGCGCTTGCAGATAGACCATCAAATCGGGAACCAGCACCTTCTCGGCCAGCGCGTCGTTCAGCCGTTCGTACAAAGCCCATTCATCGCCGCTCAAATTACGGCTGGCAAACAGCGCACTCTTGGTGAAGGTGAAATCAGCGATCACCGGCCCGCGTTCGACCATGGCCGGGACATCTTTTTGCTGATGGTAGCGCGAGAGCAAAAAGAACAGTTCGGTCTGTAGGGCGTAGCGCGCGCGGTCACTGTAGAAGTCGGAGAGAAACGGATTCTCTTCGAAAACTTCGAGCAGCAATTCGGCGTTGAAGGTGGGCTGGAGCAGTCGCGCCAGCGACGTCTTGCCAACGCCGATGACGCCTTCGATGGCGAGGTACATGCGACGGTATTATCCCTCAGCGTGGCTTTCCAGGCAGGCGGACAGAATCTGCTTCAGCACACCGGCCAAATCGCGCCGGACTTCGTCATTGTCGAAGCGCAGCACGCGCAATCCGCGCGCAGACAATCCCCGATCACGCTCGGCATCGTATTCGACTTGTTGTTGATGTATTTCTCCATCCAGTTCGACCACCAACCCGGCGGCATGGCAGTAAAAGTCCACGATGAAGCCGTCAATCGTTTGTTGTCGCCGAAAGTGAAAGCCGTGTAATTTGTTTGTGCGCAGAGCTTGCCACAGCGCCTTTTCTTCTGGCGTCATCGCCCGGCGTAGCTCGCGGGTGCGCTGGGCTTTGATGGGATCAACCTTTTGGCCGATGACGATGTTACGAGCGGGCATGGGCTGACCTCTCTCATCCCCCCGACCCCCTTCTCTCCCCGGAGCGGGGAGAGAAGGGGAGCAGTCTCAGATAGTTGAGGGGTTCTCAAAATTATAAGCGCCTCACCCCCTTCCCTTTCGGGGAAGGGGGTCGGGGGGTTAGGTCACATGCTACAATCCCCCACGTTATGGACCTCCTCTCCGAATTAAATTCCCAACAACATCAAGCCGTCACTGCCGTGCCGGGGCCGACGCTCATCCTGGCCGGGCCGGGGTCGGGCAAGACGCGCGTGCTCACGCAGCGCGTCGCCTATCTCGTGCAGCATCTCGGCGTCGCGCCGTATCACATCCTCGCGGTCACGTTCACCAATAAAGCGGCCAAGGAGATGAAAGACCGTGTGGAGAAGTTGCTCGGCGAGAATTTGCGCGGGCTGACCATCGGCACCTTTCACTCCATTTGCGCGCGCTGGCTGCGGCGCGAAGCGCCGTCGGAGAAGCGCTCCGCACTTCTCCCACCGCCGGCTTCGCCGGCGCCGCGGCGAGAGGCGGGTCACCTGACGGTGACGAACGAGTTCGTCATCTTCGACGCCAGCGATCAGGAAGCGCTGATCAAGCAAGTGGTGCAGGAACTCAACCTCGACGACAAGAAGTTCCGCCCGGCCTCGATGCTGGGCAAAATCTCGAATGCGAAAAACGAACTCATCGGCCCAGATGAGTACCCGGCGCCGACCTATGCCGCCGAGATCATCAAGCGTGTCTACGTGCGCTATCAGGAAGCGCTCACCGCCAACAACGCGATGGATTTTGACGACCTGCTCGTCAACGTGGTACGGCTGTTCCGCGATCATCCCGACGTGTTGGCGAAATATCAGCACACATTCGAGCATGTGCTGGTGGATGAATTTCAAGACACAAACACCGTGCAGTATGCACTGTTGCGTGAACTAGTCGCGCTGCATCGCACTTTGTATGCTGTCGGGGACCCCGATCAAAGCGTGTATCGCTGGCGTGGCGCCGATTATCGCAACGTTCACAAACTCAAGGATGACTTTCGCGATTTGAACATCATCCTGCTGGAGCAGAACTATCGCTCCACGCAAACCATCCTCGATGGGGCGATGGCGGTGATTGACAAGCATCCGGGCCGCACGCGCAAGCAGTTGTTTACTTCACGGCATGGCGGCGCGCAGATTTCGATGTTCGAAGCCTATAACGAAGATGAGGAAGCGCTCTTTGTAGTGGACACCATCACCGTTTTAGTGGTCGAGAAAAAATACCAGCCCGGCGACTTCGCCGTGATGTACCGCACCAATGCTCAATCGCGCGCGGTGGAAGAGGCCTTCATCCGCGCCAACCTGCCGTACAAACTCGTCGGTGCGCAACGCTTCTACGGCCGCAAAGAGATCAAAGACCTGCTGGCGTATTTGCGCCTTGCACACAACCCCGCCGACTCGGTCAGTTTATTGCGGGTGGTGAACATACCCCCGCGTGGCATCGGCGCAAAGACGCTGGAGCAATTGCAGGAGGCGGCTCGCACGGCGGGTGTCACCGCCACCGATGTGGTGCGCGACCTCGGCGACTCCGGCCCGCGTTCGGTCTTCGCGGCCCGCTTCGGCAACAAACCCGCAGCCTCGCTTGCGAACTTCGGGTTGATGCTCAATCACTGGATTGCGGCGCGCGGTGAGCTTTCGGTGGTGCAATTGATGGACACCATCCTCGAGCGCGCCGGCTATCGCGATTACCTTTTAGATGGAACGGAAGAGGGCGATGAGCGCTGGGCCAACGTGTTGGAGTTACGCGGCGTCGCGGCGCAGTTTGCGTCGGAGTTTGGCGACGCCCCGCTGGCCGAATTCCTCGAGCAAATCGCCCTGGTCTCCGACCAAGACACGGTGGCCGAGGAAGGCAAGGCCCCGATCCTGCTGACGCTGCACGCAGCGAAGGGGCTGGAGTTTCCGGTGGTCTTCATCGTCGGACTGGATGAGGGCGTGCTGCCGCATCAACGCTCGATGGAAGACGGCGAAGCGATGCTGGAGGAGCGACGGCTGATGTACGTGGGGATGACGCGCGCGAAAGACCGGCTGTATCTGCTGCGCGCGTTCCGGCGCTCGACGTACGGCGACTCTTCCCTCGCGGAGGCTAGCCGCTTCCTCTACGACATCCCCGACCATTTGCTCGCCGGCCAGAAACCGCACAAGCAGATTCGGTCTTCGGAGGCGTACAAGCGCGCCACGAGTTGGGAGACGCCGAGCAGTGCGCGAGGTCGCACATTGACTCTCAGCGGAGAAAATCCAAAATCCCAAATCGCCAATTCAAAATACAGAACCGGCCAGCGCGTGAAGCACGCTTCGTTCGGCGAGGGCATCGTCATCGAAAGCCGCGGCTCGGCGGACGATGAAGAAGTGACGGTGGCGTTCGAGGCCGTCGGCATCAAGCGCCTCGTCGCTAGCATGGCGAACTTGCAGTTGCTCAAGGGGTAAGGCTTGTCCACGCGCGAACAAAATGAACGGAAGTTTCCGAACTGGGAAGACTTGCCGAACGGCGGCCGGCGCTATTGGCTGGAGGTCACGGGCCTCCGGGGTTGGCGTGCCCGCTACTTGAAGGAAGTGGACGCCGATGAAACCACGCTGCGGTTCTGGCAAGAGATCTACGATGCCGATGGTAAACTTGTGGAAGTTCATGAAAAGTATCCGACCAATCTGGGGCATCGAAAAGTTGGAGGTGAAGGATGATCACACGTGAGACCGTACAAAGCCATATCAGCGCATATCTCAATCATAAACTCTCATTGGCCGAATTAGTGGACTGGGCTGAGAATGCACTGCTTGACGACGCCGTGGATGAACGCGACGCGTCCGTCCTGCGTGATGTCGTAGCCCGGCTCGGGGTGGCTGATGTTCGCCAGTTCGGGCTGACGTGGGAGGACTTCTCCAACCTCTTGGCGCGACTTGGCTACATCACCGAAGTTCGAGTCGTCGCGACTCATTGAGAAAGCGCGCAACGAAACCGTAGCCGCTCATAGGAAGTGCAGACCTTCGAGGTTTCAGGCAAAGCGTGCGAACGACTTCGCCAGCTTTGCACAACCCCGAAGGTCTTGTTATTTATCCAACCGCGCGAACGTATCGCCGAAGATCAAACCCCGCACGTGATCGCCGTGCAGAAAACTGTTGGGGAAGCCTGGCTTGAAATCGGCGAGGGCGTTGAGCGCGGCCATGTGCTCACCGCTCAGTTGAAATTCCAAACAGCCGAGATTGTCTTGCAGTTGCGCAACGCGGCGTGCGCCCAGAATTGGGATGACGTTGCCGCGCGAACCCGGTTCGCCCTGTTGCCGCACCCAGTTGATGGCAACCTGCGACGGCGAGCGGCCCACTGCCTGCGCTACCTTCATCACCGCCTCCCCGGCAGCCCGCTCGCGCTCACTCACACTTGACTCGCGGCGCGGTTCATCACTCGGCTGGCTGTACTTTCCGGTCAGTACCCCGCCCTCCAAATTCCCCCACGGAACGATGGCCAGACCGTGCTGCCGCGCCATCGGCAATTCCGCGCGCTCCACACCTCGATCCAATATCGAATGTGGGATTTGCAGCGCTACTGGGCGCGGCCAGCCGTGGGCCTCGGCTTTGGCAATGGCGTAAGACACCACCCACGCGGGCGTGTCCGAGAACGCGAAGTACAGCACCTTGCCCGAGGCGATGAGGTCACGCGCGCCCTGCAATACTTCCTCGACTGGCGTTGTGAAATCCCACATGTGCAGGTAGAGCAAGTCAATGTACTCGGTGTTCATCCGCCGCAGGCTGTTCTCGACCGAGCGCAACATGCTCTTGCGCGAGTTGCCGCCGAGGTTGGCATTCTGCCCATCTCCGGCCCGATTGCGGAGTGTGTACTTCGTCGCCACCGCGTAGCGATCGCGCTCGGCGTGGATGAACTCGCCGACGAAACGTTCGCTCGTGCCGTTAGTGTAATTGTTGGCGGTATCGATGAAATTGCCGCCCGCCTCCACAAACGCCTCAAAAATGGCGCGGCTCGTTTCTTTGTCCGCGCCCCAGCCCCACTCCTCGCCGAACGTCATCGTGCCGAGGCACAACTCCGAAACCCGCAGGCCGCTCGGGCCGAGTAACCGCAATCGCACCATCGTCGTCTCCTTTACTGGATCATTCACCGCTGAGAACGCAGAGTTCGTGGAGATAAATCATTCCCCGCGCTCTCAGCGCGCTCAGCGGTTCAGTGTTTTTCCACCGGCAACTGAATCTCCGTGACGTACTGGCGATTGTCTTCCGTGAGAAAGGCGACCGGCAGGCGCAGCTTATCTGGGTCGTTCGCGCCGAAGCGCAGGTACACCTCACGCATTGGCCCGGCGATGGCGTAGCCGTTGTGCTCAATCCAGGCCGAGAGCGTGTGCAGCGCCTCGGCGCCCCGCGCGTAATTGCCTTCGTACACCACGCACGCCGCCAGCGGCAGGCGTGGCAGCTCGTAAACGGTGATGCGACTGGTCGAGGGCAGCGGGCGATTGACGGGCACTGCGGCCTCCGCCTCCTGCGCTTCGTCGTTCGCGGCGGCGTCGTGATAAATCGTCAGTGGGCTGTAGGCCGCGCGCGCTCGATGCTGCGCGAGGTAATCTTCGAGCTCCTCAAACAGACGCGTGATGGCATCTTCGTCGTCAATCGTCTGCCGGATGGAGGCCACCCACTGCGGCGGCACTTCGCGCAGGACGACCGCGTACTGAGGCAGTTGAGCCGGCTGGTCAAGCTGACGGAGGTGCGCCTCAACCTGTGCCAGCCTTTCGCGCTCACGCTGCAATTGCTGCTTGATTTCCGCTCGGCGCAGTTTCAACATGCCCCGGATCTCGTCGGGCGAGAGGTCGGCGTTGAGAAAGTCCGCGATTTGCTCAAGCGAGAAGCCAAGGTCTTTGAGCGCGATGAGGCGGTTGAGGCGCGGCATCTGATTGGCCGAGTAATATCGATAGCCGGTGGCCGGGTCCACGCGTGCGGGCCGTAGCAGGCCCAGCTCATCGTAGTGCCGCAACATCTTCACGCTGACGCGGGTGAAACGGGCGAATTCGCGAATCTTGAACATCGCACGCAATCGTACACCTTCCCATCGTGGGAAGGTCAAGGGGTTAGCTGGCTAGACCCTAAAGGTCTTAAAGACCTTTAGGGTCTAGCCAAACCATCGCTATAATCCAGTTCATGCACTTCCCAAAACACTGGGCCAAAGCCACCCACTCGCGGACGACGGCCAACGGCAAGACCTTCACCTTCAGTTGCTGGGGCTGGTCGGATGACAGCGCCGAGGCTGCGCAACGCGAAGCGTACGCCCGCGCCGAACGCGTGGTGAACCGCTTCCTCGGCGGCCAGCGGCTTGACCGCTACGCGTACAGCGACCGGCCACTGCGCGAGGAGCAGCTCGAAGTTTTCGACGACGAGGCCGGGCGCACGCTGGCCGCCATCACTCGCAACTCGTACGGCGCGCTCGTGCTCAACACGGCGCGAGTCATGTTCATTGATATTGATTTGCCCGAGGCCAAACCCATGGGCGTGATGCAGAAACTGTTCGGCGGGAAATCGGAGACGCCCGAGGCCGAGGCGGTGCAACGCCTTCAGCAGTGGGCCGCGCGTCGCCCCGACAACGGCCTGCGCGTGTACCGCACCGCAGCCGGTTTGCGCGGGCTGGTCACTTCATATCCTTTTCATCCGGCGGATGGGGAGGCGCAGGACATTCTGCAATCGCTCGATTGCGATCCGCTGTACGTCACACTCTGCCGCGCGCAGGGTAGTTTCCGCGCGCGCCTGACGCCCAAGCCGTGGCGCTGCGGGCTGCCCAATCCGCCCGGCTCGTTCCCGCGCGAGACGCCCGAAGCTGAGCAGCGCCATCAGCAGTGGGTGCTTCATTATCAATCCACGAGCGCGCAATACGCCGTGTGCCGCTTTATCGCCCACTTCGGCGATGCGCGCGTTCACCCTGAGGTGGCACCGATCTTGGTGCTGCACGACAAGTATGCGCTTTCGGCGCTTGATCGCTCGTTAGCCTGAGCAAACGCTGGCTATCCTCGGCCCACCGAATTGGCGGACTATAATGCGCGCATGTCAGGCGCGTTCTCCCCAGGTACAACAGTCGGTCGCTACCTGATCGAAGCCGAAGTGGGACGTGACGGCATGGGCGTGGTCTATCGCGCGCTCGACCCGGCGCTCAACCGGGCGGTGGCGGTGAAGGTGCTGGCGCAGATGGTTAAGATGAACCTAGGCCTGCGTGTGGGGCACGGTGGATCTGGGCGGCTGGGACACGCACGACTATCAGGGCGACCGGCATGAGGCCTACTTCGCCGATCTGCTCGGGCAACTAGCGCGCGGGCTGGAAGCCTTTTACACCGACCTGGGCGAGCACGCGCAGCGCGCGACGGTGGTGGTGATGAGCGAGTACGGGCGGCGGCGTGAATGGCGGGCAGGTGTACGGCACGTGGCCAGGATTGAGCAACGAGCAACTTTACGACCGCGCCGATTTGGCTGTGACCACCGACTACCGCCAAGTGCTGAGCGAACTACTTGTGAAGCGCCTCGGCAACCCGAACATCGAGACGATCTTTCCGGGGTATACCGGTTATGCGGAGATGGGGATTGTCAGTTGAACCACAAAGAACACAAAGAGCACAAAGAGACGCGCCGGTGGCGCGTTTCCTGTTTAAGCGTGATACGATTCGGATCACGCTATGCCGTCCGAGCCTTACACCCTCTTCAGCCTCCCTCTCACCGCCACAGAAGACGACTGGTGAGGGCGACCTGCGTGATACACTTCGCGCATGCATATTGCCCTCAACGGC
>JBQTJD010000460.1:0-2268 GCA_052387475.1 Anaerolineales bacterium
GGGTCGCGCCGGTCTTCGGGCAAGTGCGGCTGAATGAGCGCCGCGTGCGCGAGGATGTCCTCCACCTGTTGCACGGAGATGTACACGCCGCCCGTGCAGCAATGCGATTGGCACTCTTCAATCTGGCAACGCCGAATGGGCCGCGCTTCCAAAAGATGTGAGTCGATTAAGTGGCCGTTGATGTTGAGAACGGGTTCAGTGTTCATGCCCTGAGTGTATGTGACTAAGCCGCGAATGCAAGGGCAAACCGCTCAAGCTCCAACCACTACTTCTCGGGCAGGTGACAGTCACCTGAACGCCGCTATAATCACCTCATGCTGCACGGCGTTATCTTCGATCTCGGCTCGACGCTTATTCAATCACAGTTCGATCATCAATGGGGCGTCATCCTGCCGCGCATGCGGGCCGATGTGTTGCAGCATCTCAACGCGCACGGATACACGCTCGACCCGCAAGCCTTCCTCAACCGGTTGGCTGCGAACTACGCTGCATTCGACGAACAGCGGCAAACCGATTGGGTGGAATACACCACCGGCTATTTGCTCACCACCACGCTCGCCGACCTGGGTGTGTCGGCGCCCACACCCGAATTGCTGCACGATGCGGTCAAAGCGTATTATGCGTACAGCGAGTCGCTGTACACCCCGACACCCGGCGCGCATGACGTGCTGCGTCAATTGCAGGCCAGCGGCCTGCGGTTAGCCATCATCTCCAATGCGGGCGATAACGAGAACGTGCAACGGCTGATCGACCGGGTGAAGTTGCGCGACTACTTCGACCCTATCATCGTTTCGGCTTCGGCGCGGGTGCGAAAGCCGAACCCGCGCATTTTCGAACTGGTGCTCAATGCCTGGGGATTCCCGGCGCAGGAGTGCGTGATGGTGGGCGACACGTTGGGCGCGGATATCCTCGGCGCGCAATTGGCGGGGCTGCGCCATGTGTGGTTGACGACGACCGCCGCAAGCCCGGTCAATCGCGCGCATCGCGACAATATCGTGCCCGAAGCTACAATTGATCGACTGGCCGAGCTGCCGGGATTATTGCAGCACTGGGGCGCGCCGGTGGCCACATTCTCATGACCGAAACAGAAGCAGTGCAGGAGATCAACGCTCAGTTTTACCGGGCGTTGAGTTTGGCGGACGCCAACTTGATGGTGCGGCTCTGGGTAGAAAGTGCGGATGCGGTGTGCGTGCATCCGGGTTGGACGCCGCTGCACGGCTGGGAAGCCATCCGCGAGAGTTGGCGCAGCATCTTCGCCAACCAGGGCCCGCTGCACGTGTGGCCGAGCGAAGTGCAGGTGCGGGTCTTTGGCCGCACCGCTGAGGTCACCTGCTTTGAGAACATCGATACCGGGCAGGTGGCGGGCGCGGGGGTGATTCAGACGCGCGCCACCAATGTCTTCCGGCGGGTCAACGGCGTGTGGAAGATGCTCGAGCATCACGCGGCGCCGGCGCACACCGAGCCGCGACCGCTTGATCCATTCTCAACGAATTGATCCTAATCTTTGGCGAGCGCAATCGACGTGAGCCGCGCCCATCGATCAAGCTTCACATCATATTTTTTCTCGAGGGGCACGCGGTCGTAGCTAAATTCGTTGATCTTCTCCACCACCGCCGCGCCGCCGGGAACGCTGACCTGCACCGTCATTCCACCGTTGTCGGCCCGTTCGAGTTTGAGCCATTTGACTTTTTGGGGATCGACGACGGCGGCCAGTTCGGTCAACACAGCTTGTTTGCACAACTCGTAAAACTTCTCCTGCCGCTCAAACAGCAGCGGCGGTGCGGCAGCGTTGGCGGCTTGGGCGTACTCGCGCGCGACCGCATGCCCCAGTGCTTCGCCCCACACCCGCATAAGATAGAAATACAGGACCGCCAGAAACATCAGCACATATGTGCCGCGGGTGATTTCCGGCAGCGGCGCCGTAAGTGACAAATCGAAGAGGGCGGTGGCGTATTGTGTGAGGAGGGGCGCCATCAACAAGAACACAGGCCCGGCCAGGCCGGCAATCACGCCGAGGGCGAGAATAGCCAGCGTGCGGCGCGAATACATCAGCAATTGCGCCTTGAGACCCATGCCCGGCATGTGCAGTGATTGGCGAAACGATTCGCGTTCGCTCGACGCATACACATACCCTACGGCGGCAAAAGGGAAGGAGACAAAGAGCAGCGCCAAACCGGTTTCCCACCCCCACACCCGTCCTCCCAAAAAGATGAAAAGCCCCAGCCCGACGATCACCATCAACACAAAGCCTATGAACGCCAAGCCGAT
>JBQTJD010000461.1:0-1633 GCA_052387475.1 Anaerolineales bacterium
GCGGCACGCGCGACTTGTCGCGGCTACAAGCCGCTCCTACAAGCCGTTCCTGCGAGCCGTTCCCGTACGAGCGCGTTGCACGCGCGACTTGGAGTATGATTGGCGCATCCACCCCTCACGTTTCACGTTTCACGATGAGCCTCTCCCCCATCCACGTCATCGGACATCTTAATCCCGACACCGATGCCATCGCCGCCGCCATCGGTTATGCGTGGCTGTTGCGCGAGCGCGATAAGGTCAACGCCGTCGCCGCGCGCGCGGGTGCCATCACCCCGCAGACGGCTTGGGTGCTGAAGACGTGTGGACTCGAAGCCCCACCCTATCTCGCGGATGCTTCGCCGCGCTTTGAGCGGATCGCGCGCACGCTGCCGCCGATCTTGCCCGACCGCCCTTTGCGCGAGGCGTGGGCGGTGGCCGCCCCCGGGCACAGCGGCGCGCCCATCGTCGGGGCCGATGGCATGCCGCTTGGCCTGGTGCACGGCACGAGTGTGTTCCAGTTTTTGTCGAAGCAAATGGAAGACCGCGTGGATTTAGAACTGGTCTCGGCGGCGCGGATCCTGGCCGTGCCCGCCCGTGATGCGATGGACACCGACGTGCCGCACTTCCCGCGCTCGATGCGGGTGCGCGACGCGCGGCACAAAGTGGTGCGCGAGGAGCGCGACGATTTCATCGTCACCAACGATGATGGCACCTACTATGGCATCTGCCGCTCGCCCGACGTGCTCAATCCGCCGCGTCTGCAAATCATACTCGTGGATCACAACGAGGCCTCGCAGGCGTTGGGCGCAATTGAGGAAGCGGATGTGATCGAGGTGCTCGATCATCACCGGCTCGGCAATCTGCCAACCAAGACGCCCATCCCGTTCACAGTGGATACGGTCGGCAGCACCTCCACCCTCATCAGCGAGCGCATTACCGGGGCCGGGCTGACGCCGCCGGTGGGGATTGCGGGATTGTTACTGGCAGGCCTGCTTAGCGATACTTTGATCTTGCGCTCGCCCACCACCACCGAACGCGACCAGCGCGCGGCGGATCGCATGGCGCAATGGGCGTTCGGTGACAAGGGCCTGCCGTTCGGCAGCTATCAAGAATATGGTGACGCCATCCTCGCCGCCGGCTCCGACCTCAGCGTGCGCAGCGTCGAGTCCATCCTCAACAGTGATTTGAAAATCTACGAGGGCGGCAACATCAAGTTTGGGGTCGCGCAGGTGGAGGTGGCCAACATCGATCAGCTCAATGGCCGTCTCGCTGAAATCTCCGCCGGGCTGGAGGCCCTGTCCGTGGCGCGCGGGCTGGCGTTGAGCGTGTTGATGGTGACCGACGTGGTGCGCGGCTCCAGCCGGTTGGTGCTTGCTGGACAAGCGGAGCGCGTGAACGACCTGCCCTACACCCGCCTGCCCGATGGCACCCTCGACGCGCCCGACGTGGTGAGCCGCAAGAAGCAATTGCTGCCGGCTATTCTTGGTTTGTTGGAGTAAAACGGCTATCACCGCAAAGACGCGAAGGACGCAAAGAGTTTCGCAAAGTTTTCTTGGCGCTCTTTGCGTCTTTGCGGTTTAAGTTTTCCCGCCCCGACAAAACCTCACCTGCGCCTTCTCCAGCGTCGCAGCCCCCGCAATCCCCAATAGTTTCG
>JBQTJD010000462.1:0-4788 GCA_052387475.1 Anaerolineales bacterium
GGCTGGGGCAGCGGCTTCTTCCATGAGGTGAAGTCGCAGGCCGGATAGTTGGCGCAGCCGTAGAACACGCGGCCCTTCTTCGTCTTGCGCTCGACAATTTCGCCGCCATCCTTCGGGCACTTCACCCCGATGCTCTCGAACCACGGCTCGGTGTGGCGGCACTCCGGGAAACCGGAGCACGCGACGAACTTGCCATAGCGGCCATAGCGAAAGATCAATGGCTTGCCGCACTTCGGGCAGTCGCGGCCTACGAACTCCGCCCCCTGTTTGACGTTTGGCATCTCCGACTCAGCGGCATCCAACTGCGGGGCGAACTCGTGCCAGAAGTCGTGCATGACGCTGTGCCACTCGCGCTGGCCGTCCGCGACCTCGTCCAGTTCCTCCTCCATCATCGCCGTGAACTTCACGTCCACGATCTCGGGGAACCACTGCACCAGCAAATCGTTCACCGTGAAGCCGATCTGCGTCGGCATCAACCGCTTGTCTTCTTTCAGCACATAGCCGCGATTCTGAATCGTGCTGATGATGGGCGCATACGTGCTCGGGCGACCGATGCCGTATTCCTCCAGCGCCTTCACCAGCGAGGCCTCGGTGTAGCGCGGCGGTGGCTGAGTGAAGTGCTGCTCCGGCCACAGACGCACCAGCGCGAGCACGTCGTCCACGCTCAACGGCGGCACGTTCATCGCCTCCGCGCCCTCTTCCGGCACGGCATCCTCATCCTTCGTCTCCTCGTACACCACGAGGAAGCCGGGGAACCTCACCGTCGAGCCGGAGACGCGGAAGACATACACGCCCGCGTTCTGCGCACTGATCTCGACCGAGATCGTGTCGTAGATGGCCGCCGTCATCTGGCTGGCGAGGAAGCGCTGCCAGACGAGGGTGTACAACTTGAGCTGATCTTTGGTGAGGAACTCGGCGATGGCCTTTGGCTCGCGGCTCACCTGCGTGGGCCGGATCGCTTCGTGGGCTTCCTGCGCGCCCTTCGAGCGGGTTTTGTACTGCGGCGGCTCCGGCGGCAGATAGTCTTTGCCGTAACGCTCGGTCACGAAATCACGTGCTTCTATTTGTGCGCCCTCGCTGACGTTGGTGCTGTCGGTGCGCATGTATGTGATCAGGCCGACGGCTTGCCCCTCGCCCAACTCGATGCCTTCATATAACTGCTGCGCCGTCGTCATGGTGCGCCGGGCGGTGAACCCGAGGCGGCGCGAGGCCTCCTGTTGTAGCGTGCTAGTCGTGAACGGCGGCGAAGGATTGCGCTTGCGCTCGCCGGTCTTGACCTTGCTCACCCAGTAGCGCGCGGGTTCCAGATCGGCGACCAACGCCATGACCTGCGTTTCGGTCTTGAGCAAGCACTCCTCGCCCGTACCCACGTCGTCGTCCCCGACCTTCACCAATCGCGCGCGGAACGGGCGGCCGTTGTTTTGCGCTTTCGTCAGCTCGGCGTCAATGCTCCAATACTCTTTGGAGATGAAAGCCTCGATCTCGCGCTCACGATCCACGATCAGGCGCACGGCCACCGATTGCACACGGCCCGCCGAGAGCCGCCCGCGCACTTTTTTCCACAGCAACTGGCTGAGCGGGTAGCCCACCAGCCGATCCAAAATGCGACGCGCTTGCTGGGCGTTGACCAAATCCATGGCGATGTCGCGCGGGTGGCTGAAGGCTTCCTCAATCGCGGGCTTGGTGATCTCGTGAAAGACCACACGCTTGGCGCGCGCCGGTTCGATCTCAGCGGCTTCGAGCAAATGCCATGAGATGGCTTCGCCTTCACGGTCGGGGTCGGTGGCGAGGAAGATCTCCTCCGCGCGCGCGGCCTCGGCCTTCAATTCTTTTACGACCGCCTTCTTCTCGTTCGGCACGCGATACTTCGGCATGAAGTCGTTGGCAATATCGACCGAGAGCGTAGACTTGAGCAGGTCGCGGATGTGGCCGACCGAGGCGCGCACGGTGTAGCCCTTGCCGAGGAAGCGCCCGACGGTCTTGGCCTTGGCCGGCGACTCTACAATCACCAACTTGCCAGAGCGTGGGCCGTTGCCATTTCCGTTCTTCTTGCCGTTGGCTTTGCGAGCGGAGACGCGCCGCCGGCGCGTCTCTACAGCGGGGCGCGGCAAGCCGGCATGTGCCTCGGTCGCGCCCATGCGGAAGAGCGTGGTGCCGCACACCAGGCACTTGCCTTTGGTCGCGGGCGTACCGCTGGCCGTGAAGACGGCTTGCGGCTCGGTGATCTCTCGTTTCGTTTTACACTTACCGCAGTAAGCTTCCATAAACCACGACCAAAGACGAATGACGGATGACGAAAGTAGTTGACTCTACTTTCGTTATTCGTCTATCGGCGTTCGGCTACAAATAGCCTATTCCATCCGCGCGCGGCGTGCGCGCGGCCACGAGGGCGCGGACGTCTTGCGCTTTCTCGCGCGGGCAGATCAACAACACGTCACCTGTATCCACAACAATCAAATCTTTCACGCCGATGGTGGCCACCAACTTGCGCCGGCCATTGCTGGAATGGATGAGCGTATCATGCGTGTCAAGCCCCAACAGTTCCGTGCCCACCACCGCGTTGCCAGCCTTATCGTGCGGCAGCACCTCGAACACCGCCTCCCAACTGCCCACGTCATCCCACCCCAACGCCCCCGCCGGGATGACGGCCACCTCCTGCGCGTGCTCCATGATGCCATAGTCAATGGTGACGTTTGGCACACTCGCCCAAACGGTATTGAGCGCGGCGGGGTCGCCTTCGATGCGTAAGAGTTGAGTGTGGAAATCCGGCATCTGCCGCGCGAACTCAGCCATCAGGCGTTCGCCTTTCCAGATGAACATGCCCGAGTTCCACGAGTGCAAACCATCGGCGAGCATGGCCTGCGCCGCTTCCAATTGCGGTTTCTCTTTGAAGCGGGCCACGCGGTACACGGCAAACTCGCCGAACTGGCCCAACGCCTCGCCGCGCTGGATGTAGCCCATGCCGGTGGAAGGAAATGTCGGCGTGACGCCGAGCGTGACGAGGTGATCTTCTTTCGCCACCTCCGCCGCTGCCATGAGCAATTGGCGGAAGAGCGGTTCATTCTGCATGAAATGATCGGCGGTGAGGCAGGCCATGAGGCCGTGCGGGTCACGCTGGCGCACGGCGAGCGCGGCCAGGCCCAGCGCGGGCGCGGTGCCGCGCTGCTGCGGCTCAATGATGAAGTTGCCATGCGGAATCGCGGGCTGCTGCTCCTGCAAGCTCGGCGCGTATTGTGAATTCGTCACGACCAGAATCTGCTCCGCCGGAAACAGCGGCGACAAACGATCAACCGCGATTTGGTACAGTGTGCGCGCGGCACTGCCGGAGCCGAGCAGTTGAATGCTCTGCTTGGGGGTTGCCTGTCGCGAGAGCGGCCACAAACGCGTGCCGCCACCGCCGGCCATGATGACGGCAGAGTAGTTGCTCATTTCATTCGCAAGGGCGCAAAGGAGCAAGGGTGCAAGGGAGGCACTCTCCCCTGCTCCCCGGCACACTTGCTCCCTGGCCTGATATTCCAGAAACTTCAATCAACCCGATACTCTGCTCGTTCTTCCTTCGCCATCACATACGTCATGCCGCCGATCTGCCGCACCATCCCTTTGAGCTCCATCAGCGCCAGCGTGCCGGAGAGTTGGGCGATGGGCAGTTCCAACTGCACGGCAATGTCGTCGATGTGCAGCGGGCCGGCGTTCAAATTCTCCAACACCCTTTGCTCGGTCGCGTCGGCCGGCAACGCGGCGCGCGCCTCCTTACGCTCGGTGACGAGCGTGAGATTAAGCTCTTCCAAGATATCGCTCACCACTAACACCATCTTCGCTCCCTGCTGGATAAGTTTATTGGGCCCACGGCTCGAGCGGGAATTGATGGGGCCGGGCACCGCAAAGACCTCGCGCCCCTGCTCGGCGGCGTAGTCGGTGGTGATAAGGGCGCCGCTGTCCTCTGCGCCTTCCACAACGACCACACCTTTGCTCAACCCGCTGATGAGGCGGTTACGCGGCGGGAAGTTCGCGGCGTCGGGCGGCGTGCCGATGGCGTAATCGCTGACGAGCGCGCCATGCCCGGTGATGGCATCCGCCAGTTGCTGATGTTCCGGCGGATACGCGCTGTCCACCCCACAGCCGAGCACGGCAATAGTGCGGCCCCCGGCCTCGATAGCAGCGCGATGGGCCACCGCATCAATCCCGCGCGCCAAGCCGCTGACGACCGTGACACCGTTGGCCGCGAGGCCCGTCGCCAGTTCGCGCGCGACTTCTTTTCCGTACGCCGTCGCGCGCCGCGTGCCCACCATTGCCACCGCCCATTCGTCGCCCTCGATCAACGACCCCATCACGAACAGCACCGGCGGCGGCGCGGCAATGTTGCGCAGGTTGCGTGGATAGTCCGGCGACTCCCACGTCAGCACCTGCGCGCCATTCTTCTCGGCCCGCTGCAACACGAGGTCAAGGTTCACAATGCGGCGCGCGTTCAGCACACCGTCCACGGATTTGCGATCCAGCCCGGCGGTTTGCAGTTCAGCGGCGGGTGCGTCCCACGCCGCAGCCAAATCGCCAAAGTGCTCGAGCAAGCGCCGCACTTTGGCCGGGCCGATGCCATGCACAAGATTGAAACCAAGCCAGTAGCGTAAATCACTCATGCCACCCTCGCTGCCGGGCCGGATAAGGGCGGCAGAATAGCACACGGATTAAAGAAGTGTCAAATGGTCGAGTAGTCAAGTGGTCTTGTGGTCGCCGGCGAATGACTACCCGACTAACAGACTAAAGTTAGCGCAAGCCTTCGGGGAGATGCAC
>JBQTJD010000463.1:0-2321 GCA_052387475.1 Anaerolineales bacterium
AGCAGACAGCGGATAGTCGTCGTCTTTCCCGCGCCGTTCGGGCCGAGGAAGCCGAAAATCTCGCCGCGCCGCACTTCGAGGTTGACGCCGCGCAGGGCCGGGACACTGCCATACGATTTCGTCAGGTTTTGTGTCGTCAGGGCGTCATCCATAAAACGCCAGCCTTATTGGGTCACCGTCAGCGTGCCGACCATGCCCGCCATCTCGTGGCCGGGCATGGCGCAGACAAATTTGAATTGACCAGCCTGAATGGGCGTAAAGGTGAACGTGTGCGCTTCGCCGGGCTTCACCTTCTGCTCATCCAGCAAGCCCTCGATCTTGAACGCATGATCGATCAGTCCCTCGTTGACGTACGTCAGGCTGACGGGCTGATTGGCTTTGACCTCCAGCGTCGTTGCGTCGAAGGCGATGTCGCGGGCGCGCAGCGTGAGCGATTGAGCGGGTTGGTCAGCCTGACCGGCGCACGCCGTCAGGCTAAAGGCCACGATTGCGATGAGAAAGGTCAACTTTCGGAGCATGTGAGAATCCTTCTAGATTGAGTGATCGGTTTAGTATTCAGCCAAGTTTGGGAAAAAAGCGTCCGGTGCGCTGCATGTACTCGCGGTAAGCATCGCCGAAGGTGCTGATCAGGTTGGCTTCTTCCTTCGCGGTGCGCCGGAAGAGGAGGCTGAGCGGCAGCACCATCCCAAGACCCAGCCACCACAGTGTGGTGATCAACGTAAGGCAGACCGCCATGACAAAGCCGGCGCTGTAGAGCTGATGGCGCACCCAGCGATACGGGCCGTGCGTGACTAACTGATGATTGACGCGCGTAGCCTGCGTCGGCGAGATGTTATTGCCGATGCTGGCAAAGATCCAATAGATAAGCGGCAACAGCGCAACGGCCACCACTACCGCCGACCAGCGCACCCACTCGGGTAGAAGGAAGCGCGCCCACGCCACCCAGTCGGGGTTGATGATGTAACCGAAAAGCGGCAGCAGTACCAGCAACCCTAACAGCCGCAGCACGACGACCAGCCCTTGCCCCTCGGACGAGCGCATCTGCCCACCTTCACGCTCGGCCCGACGCCGGAAAGAAATGCTGATGACCAGAGCGGCAACGAACAAGACAACAGTGATAATGCGGAAAATAAGCTCAGTGTCCATAGTGTTTATGCCTTTGTCACTCTCCAGCGCGGCACGAAACGCCCGGTGTGTTGCATGTACGCGCGATATTGGTCGCCGAATTGCTCGAGCATCACCGCCTCTTCGCGCTGGACGCGGTTGAGGAGGATGATGGTCAAACTCACGAGGCCGGGCAGACCGACCAGCCAGTTGGCGGAAGCCAAGAAAATGGCGCTGACCAAAATGTACAGCGACGTGTACATGGGATGCCGCACCCAGCGATACGGCCCGTCGGTCACGAGCGTGTGGCCTTCGCGCACGTGCAACGTGGTGTTGAAGTTCTTGCCCAGCGTGGCTTCGATCCACCACAACAGCGGCAGGTTGGCGTAGCCCAGCGCCAGCCCCGCCCAACGCACCCACTCGGGTAGAGGGAAGTCGGCCCACGCAACAAAACTTGGAGCGAAGAAATATAGAGCCATCGCCAGCAACCAGCCCAGACCGATGACGAGGCGCATCAATTGGATCGCCCGGCGATTGGGTTCGCGATACTCAATTTGTCCACCTTCCTTCTCCGCCCGGCGATGGTGGTAAGCGCGGACAACGAAAAACAAAACGAACATTCCGAGCAACAGCCAGCGGATTACGATGTCGTTCATATCAAGCCTGCCAGAGCGTCAGAGTGACGCAAGCAAAAAAGGCTAAGAAGGCGATATTGAACCCGGCGCCGTCGAGCCACTCTCCGAGCCGGGGCGCCACACGCCGAACCGCCAGCCATACGAGCAGGGTGGTGAGTGGATTGACCGCCGCCATCCACACCGGGAAGCGCGTGGCCCCAAACCAGACCGAGGCCGAGAACCACAGCGAGGCGGTGATGATGGCAACGATCACCGCGCCGTAACTGATCATCAGCAGCGTGCGGAAACGCAGGAACATCTGCGTGATGACGGTTTGCGCTTCGCCGCTCAGGCGATTGAGCGCCTGCACGTACTCGCCCAGGTAAATGAATGAGCCATGCACGAAGGGCGCGAGGATGAAGCCCACGCCGAAGAGCAGCACCGTCGGCCAAACCGCCCACTCACCGGCGGGCGCCAACCCGTAGTACAACGTCCACAGTCCGATGATGAGCAGCGGCGTAGCGAAGACGCCGAGCAGCCCGCCCCACATCAACCGCCACCACGGCAACGCCACCATCCGCTCCGTGCCGGAGAGCAGCTTGG
>JBQTJD010000464.1:0-2011 GCA_052387475.1 Anaerolineales bacterium
CTATGCCTTTCGACACAGTCCTAATCCCCCCACGGGGACTGCCGCGCCGCAGCCGCTTGCCGTACATTGATGCCATCCAAAGGAGAAACCAATGACGGCAATGATTGACATCCAAAATGTGCAGGCCGCTTACGGACGCGGCGACAAGCGCGTGCAGGCGCTCAAGGGCGTCTCGCTGACGATTGCGCGCGGCGAAATCTTCGGCCTGCTCGGCCCGAACGGCGCGGGCAAGACGACGCTGCTCGCCTGCGTCGAAGGCTTGCACAATCCCGAGGGCGGCACGCTTCGGGTCGCACAACTTGAGCCGAAAGCGGCCAAGGGCAAGCTCGGCATCCAGTTGCAAAAGACCGCGCTGCTCGACGACTTGACCGCAACCGAACTGATTGAAACCTATGCAGCGCTGTACGACGTGCCACTAACCCGCACGCAAGTGGAGGCGTTGCTCGCACGCTTCGACCTGAGCGAGCAGCGCCACAAGTTCGCCCGGCAGATGTCCGGCGGGCAGCAGCAGCGGCTGGCGCTGGCCATCGCAATCGCCAACGACCCCGAGATCGTGCTGCTCGACGAGCCGACCGCCGCGCTCGACCCGCACGCCCGCCGCGCGGTGTGGGACATCATCCGCCAGATGCACGACGAAGGCCGCACCATCGTCATCACGACTCATTCAATGGAGGAGGCCGAGGCGCTGTGCGGGCGGGTGGCGGTCATCGACCACGGGCAGATCATCGCCACCGGCACACCGGCGGCCATCGTGGCCGGGCTGAACATCAACCCGATGCTCAAGGCCACCGCCGAGTTGCCGCTCGAACAGGTGCGGTCACTGCCCGGCGCGCTGGCCGCGCGTTACACCGGCCAGTATCTCGAAATCGAGACGGCGCAGCCGCAGGCGACGATGCCGGCGCTGCAGGCGTTGGCCGCGCAGTTGGGCCGCTCGCTTAGCGAAGTGGCGCTGCGCCAGCCCAACCTCGAAGATGCGTTTTTGAAATTGACGGGCCGTTCACTAAACTAAAGTGACGGGTGTCGAGTGACGAGTGCCACACGCAACTCGTCACCCGCCACCCGCCACTCATCACACACTATGAACCGCAACACCATCACGATGGCCGCAACGGGCTTTGGCTTTTTGTCCGCGATCTTGTTCCTCGCGCCAGCCTTCAACATCCTGCCTCAGAATGTCGGGATCTTTCTCGGCATCGTCGCCAGCATCATCGCGTCGTTTGGCTGGACGATCCGAGGGCGTTTCAACGCCTGACCCCGGGAGCTAACCATGTACCGCTTTCTCATGCTCACCAAAGCGATGTTCCTCGTTCACTTCCGCGACCGCGCGTTGCTGTTCTGGAACTTCGCCTTCCCGGTCTTTCTGCTCTTCATCTACGGCGCCATCTTCGGCGGCGATGACCTGACGGCCTTCATGACGTGGATGATGCCCGGCGTGCTCACCGGCAACCTGATGTCCTTCGGCCTGATTGGCAGTTCGAGCACGATGAGCGAGATGCGCGCCAAAGGCGTGCTGCGCCGCATCCAGGCCAGCCCCGTCCCTGCGGCCATCCTCATCGGCGCGTACGTGCTCGCCAACATGGCGCTGGCCCTGGCGACTGCTGCTATCGTCATGGTCGTAGGCGTGGTGGTATACGGAGTCACCCTCAGCCCGGTCAACCTCCTGTTGTCGCTACCAATGCTCATCTTCACGGTGCTGGCGGCGGTGGCGCTTGGGCAGGTCATCAGCGGCATCGCGCCGCGCGCCGGGGCGGCCACCGCCATTGGGCAACTGCTTTACTTCGGGCAGATGTTCATCACCGATTTGTTCATGCCGATTGAGATGATGCCCGGTTGGGTGCAGACGGTTGGCCCGTGGCTGCCGGGTTACGCAATGGCGCAACTCGTGCGCACGGCCCTCGCCGACGGCACGCTCGCCACCGATTGGCCGCGCCACGTGCTGATGCTGGCCGTGTACACCGGCGTATCGCTGGTGCTCGCCGCGCGGCTGTTCAAGTGGGAAGCAAAAGCCTGA
>JBQTJD010000465.1:0-3122 GCA_052387475.1 Anaerolineales bacterium
GGTTCAACCCGAAACGTGTGAGGGAATCGCAACTGCTTCAGTTCGGCGGTAATCGGAACTACTAATAGCAGCCCCATTTCTGCAACCATACGTTTTGAAACAATCGCTATGCCTGGACGCTCGCCCCTCTGTTCATGTCCACCCTGATTTGGCAAGGTGACATTGATAATGTCGCCTTTTTGCATAATCTACTCGCCGTAAGTCTTAGCCCAAGGATCAGGGGTGATAGTTTCCCACAAGCTTGTTTCATCTCTCAGCAACAACAGAGCATTTAGTTCATCACCATCCCAAGCATATTGCGGGCGTGACATCACAGCAGAAGCCACCCGCAACGCAGCATGCACGTCATCGACTGTGATGGTCGGCAAACGGCGCGCTACTTCCTCAACTGAGTGTGTTTGCGCAGCTACTTCAAGCACCAACCCCACAGACACGTTCGTGTTTCGCACGAATGGAATTCCAACGTCGGGATCCACTGTGAACTGTGGTTGATAACCCACTCGTTCAGCTACCGTCAATCCTGTCAATGCGGTTTGTGTGTCTGCAATGGGTTTTACTCCGCTTACCAGCGGAACAGTAATCCATGGCGGTCTCGGAACGCTAGCGCTGATCGATATTACCTGATCGGCCATGCTGATAGTTTTTACAGTGACACTGCTCATGATCGCTGCGCCTTTCTTAGCATCAGTTGAAACGAAGCTTTCTCTTCTCTATCGATGACAAGGTTCACAGCATACTCACCCTCGTTGGGGAATACCAATCGCTGCATATTAAACGCCACAGCAATAGTGGTAAATCGTTCTGGTGGCGCTATGTCGACGGTCAGTGTTAATTGCAGCGCCGGTATAACCGGGCGACCATCCTCGTCTACAAGTTCCATACTCACTTGATGGTCACCGCGCTCGCTAGGGCGAAAACGAACGCGTAAAGCAACGGCACACTGGGGATGAATCGCTGGAAACTTCTCCACAAAAATCGTATCAAATGCGCCGAGAATGTTGAGCTTGCCGCCATCAGCAGTCGCCGCATCGCACAGGGTGAAAATATCTACGTGCATCCCCTCAACTCCACAAGGTAAGAAGCATTGGCCAAAATACAGGTGCAAACACAATAACCTTACGATTAGTAAGAAAATTCATTCTGCCTCAGACTTTATTCCGAATCGGTTACTCTGTCAACTTAGACAACCGCGCAGCGGGGCTTCAAGCTTCTTTTCCACGCGCCCGTCTCCACGCTTCAAGCTTACGCACTTTGGCGAAATAGTCTTCCCAATCTTCGAGCCACTGCCGCTCCTGCAATTCGGTGCGCGACGGTGCCAGCTTCATCGCGAATTCCCAGAGACCGGCAAAACGCTGCCACGCCTCCTGCGGCGAGAGTTGCCGCTCCTCGTTGATGTGATAACGAAGTTTCTCCTCATTCCACTGGCGATAATATTCCTGTGCCTGCTTGTAGAGTTCCTTGTCAATCGTGAGCGCCATTGCAGACCTATCCTTTCCGCCCGAATTGCTTCTCGAGTGTATCAACACTTAGATAGATCATCGTCGGCCTGCCGTGCGGACAGGTGCGCGGGGATTGGCAGCGTTCGAGTTGCTGCACCAGTTGTTGCATCTCCACCCCGGTTAATGTTTGCCCGGCCTTCACCGCTGCGCGCTTGCACACCCGCGCAATCAGCCGGGCTTCGACCTCGGCTTGCAGAGGGGTCTCATCTTCCTCAAAATCCTCCACCAGTACGCGCACGGCCTTGGCCGGGTCCACGTTGCCGAGCACGGTGGGCAGCGAGCGCACGATGAACTGATTGCCGCCGAACGGTTCCACGCTGAAGCCGATGTGTTGCAGTACCGTCATCTGCGTCAGCAGCATATCCGCCGAGGCGGGCGGCAGCGCCACCACCGCCGGCTCAAGCAAGTGCTGCGAGACGATTTGCGAGGCGGCCCGTTGCAGGCTGAAGGTCTCGTACAACACTCGCTCGTGCGCGGCGTGCTGATCAATGAGATACAGCCCATCCGGCCCCTCGGCCACGATGTACGCCGCACCAATCTGGCCGACGACTCGGAGCAACGGCACTTCGGTTTCGGGCAACGGCTGTTGGGGATTAGGGGTTAGGGGTTGGGGGTCAGTTGCCGGTTGCACGACCTCCGTCCCTCGTCCCCCGTCTCCCGACGCCAACATCCCCCACTCCGGCGACCATTGCAACGACGGACGCGGCAAGGGCACATCGTCAGCGCCGCTGCTCCATTGGCGGATGTCGATCTGCGGCACTGGCGCGCGTTCGAGCAACGCTTTCCGCACCGTGCGCTCGATAGCGCTGAAGGCCGCATCGCCATTGCGGAAGCGCACCTCGGCCTTGGTCGGGTGTACGTTTACATCCACATCCTCAGGCGGCAGCGTCATCATCACCACCGCCAACGGATAGCGACCCACCATCAACATAGTGTGATAGGCCTGCAACACCGCCGTGCTCAGCCGAATGTCCTGCACCCAGCGCCCGTTGACGAACAGCGTGATGTCTTTGCGATTGGAGCGGTTGACGGCCGGCGGGCTGATGAAGCCGCGCACGCGGATCGTGGGCCGCGCGGCGTACGCGCCATGCGGCTCCCGTAGTGCCAGATCATCACTCTCATCCTCCTCCATTCGCGGCGGCGGAAGTTGTGACTTCTCAATCTCATTGTCAATCTCGATCAGTTGCCGCGCGATGTCCACCCCGTACACAGACACCAGCACTTCACGCACATCGCCGCTGCCGCTGGATTGAAAGGCGGTGCGATTGTCGAACAACAACTTGAAACGCACAGTGGGATAGGCGATGGCGTAGCGCGAGATGAGCGAGGCAATGTGGCTGCGCTCGGCGGTCTCGGCTTTGAGAAACTTGAGCCGGGCCGGGACGTTGAAGAAAAGGTTCTCAACCGAGATGACTGTGCCCTGCGGCGCGCCCAACGCGTTGCGGCTCGTCACTGTCCCACCCTCCAGCCGCACTTGCGTGCCCATCGCTTCGTCACGGGCGCGCGTCATCACCCCCACCCGGCTCACCGACGCAATCGAGGCCAGGGCCTCGCCGCGAAAACCCACAGTCTCGATGTGGAACAAATCGTCGGAGGGGGCGAGTGTGGAGGTGGCGTGCCGCG
>JBQTJD010000466.1:0-8444 GCA_052387475.1 Anaerolineales bacterium
AGTAGCAGCGGTTCCATAATTGAAGTGAAGGGATGGCGTGACCCGGGCTGCGTCGTCTCTGTTATTACCTAATCGAAACCCACATAGCCCGCCAAGTCTGAATCCCGTTTGCGGCGTTGCAAGTTCGCAGCCGCTCCACCGAATCTGAAACTAAATTCACACCAAAGTACCGGCGCAATTCGCAGGGTGAGTACGGTATATATGGAGGAGGGATAGAGGGGCAAGCACTCCGCCCCAGTACGGCGTTTCCCTCGCCACTCATGTGGCGCGCCGACACCGACAGAGCACGATCGTATGATCGCCGCTGCCAGAGCCGGTCAGCAAGTTTGTTTCTTCAATTGAATAGCATAGCAGTGCTTCCGTAGATGGCATTGGGTTTGGGAAGGAGCATCGTCATGCCACAATCCACAGAATCTCTCTTTGGCGCGCTTGCGCGGATGTTGCACCGAACGCGAGCATGGCTGGCATTGGCCGTTCTAACGGTGCTGACGATTTCACTCGTGCGGGTGACTAGCGCGCAGGCCGTTACTTTTAGGGTGAACACGACAAACGATCTGATCATCGGCACGTGTGACTTAGAGCACTGCTCGCTGCGGGAAGCCATCATCGCCGCGAACGCCGCGACAGGCTCGGATACAATCACCTTCAACATCCCCGGCGCAGCCATCCCAGTGCGCACCATCAATGTCACTTCAGCGCTGCCAGCCATCACCGAAGCCGTGATCATTGACGGCTACAGCCAGCCAGGGGCGTCGGCTAACACCCAGTTTGTGGGCAACGATGCTGTGCTGCTCATCGAGATCAACGGCGCGGCGGCGGGCGAAGCGGATGGTCTCATCCTCGCCGGCGGGGCCAGCACCGTTCGCGGCCTCGTCATCAACAACTTCGCGCAGTACGGCATCGGGGTCAGCAGCGGCGCCGGGGGCAGCGTCATTGAGGGCAATTTTATCGGCACGAACGCGACGGGCACAGCAGCGCGGCCCAACCTTTTGGGCGGCATCAGCCTCTCGGACGTCAGCAATGTCTCGATCGGCGGCGCGGCGAACTCCGCCCGCAACTTGATCTCCGGGAACGGCAATGACGACGCCTTCATTCAGCAGGGCGTGCTCATCTCCGGCGTGGACGGCGCGACTGGCAATGTCATCCGCAACAACTACATCGGCACGAACGCAGCCGGCACAGCGGCCCTGGGCAATGACGGCAACGGGGTGTCAATCTTCAATGGCAACGCGGATGGCAACACAGTCATTGAGAACGTGATTTCCGGCAACACCGATCACGGTATTGATATTGCTTTCGGCGCGGACAGCAACGTGGTGCGCGGCAACCGCATCGGCACGGATGCCAATAGCGACAATGCCTTGCCCAACAATGGCAACGGCGTGCTGATCAACACGCCATTTGGAACCGACGGGACGACCAATAACACTATCGGCGGCGCGACGCTGGCCAACCGCAACATTATCTCCGGCAACGGCGGCAACGGCGTGCGGATTGACGGCGCGCTGACGAGCGACAACACCGTGAGCGGCAATGCCATCGGCTTGGATGGTGAAAGTTCACCGAGCCTGCCCAACGGCTTTGGCGTGGTCATCGCTGGTGGGGCGAATAACAACACCATCGGCGGCGCGACGATCGCCGCCCGCAATTCTATCGCCGGCAACATCGGCGACGGCATCGCCGTGATCGATTCCGGCACCAACCGTAACGCCATCCGCAACAACGGCCTCTGGAATAACAGCGATCTCGGCATTGACTTGAACAACGATGGCGTGACGGCCAATGACACCGGCGACTTCGACACTGGCCCCAACAATCTACAAAACTTCCCCGTCATTGCCTCGGCGACGATCAGCGGCGGCAATCTCATGGTCACCTTCAGCCTGGCCGTTGATGCCGATGCTGCGCCCGCGCCGCGCACGATTGAGTTCTTCGAGGCCGATAGCGCGGCCGGCGGCGAGGGGCGGTTCTTCCTCGGCGCGACGACGAGTTCCGACTCTAGCCCGGCGACGGCCAGCCTCGGCAGCGCCGCCGCGCTCGGCGTCGTGGCGGGCGATCCAATCGTTGCGGCCGCCACCGATTTCAACGGCAACACTTCCGAGTTCAGCGCGGTGGTCATCGTCACCGTCACGGGAGGCGCCAGCACATTGACGGTGAACGCCAACAACGATGTAAACGACGGCGCGTGTAACGGCACGCACTGCTCGTTGCGTGAGGCCATCAACGCGGCGAACGCCAACGCCATCACCGACACCATCGCCTTCAACATCGGCGGCGGGGGTGTGCAGACCATCACTGTCGCCGCCGTACTGCCGGCCGTGACCCAACCGGTCGTCATTGACGGCGTGACGCAGCCGGGCTTCACCGGTGCGCCCCTCATCGTGCTCAACGGGGCAAGCGCCGGCCCCGCTGCAAACGGATTGACACTGGACAACGGCGGCTCTACCGTGCGCGAGTTGGTCATCAACGGATTTGCTGGTGACGGCATCGTGTTGTTCACCGATGGCAATCACCTTATCGAGGGCAACTATATCGGCACCACTGCCACAGGCCTGGCGGCCGCCGGAAATGGACGCGGCATCGCCTTCGTGGTGTCGGGCGGCAACACGATTAGCGGGAACGTGATCTCCGGCAACGCCGGCGACGGCTTGTACATTGCCGGGGCCGGGTCCTCGAATAACCGCGTCGTCGGCAACCTGATCGGCGTCAACGCCAGCGGCACAGCCGCGCTGGGCAACAGCAGCAACGGCGTCCTGATCCTGAGCGCGTTCAATAACCGCGTCGGCGGGCTGACGCCAGCCGAGCGTAACGTCATCTCCGGCAACGGCATTGATGGGGTGCAGATCAGCGGCGCGGCAGCGACGGGCAACCTGGTGCAAGGCAACTTCATCGGCACGAACGCCGGCGGCACTGCCGTGCTAGGGAACACGTTTACAGGCGTATCCATTCTCAACGCTTCCGGCAACACCATCGGCGGCGCAGCGCCCGGCGCGCGTAACCTTATGTCCGGCAATCAAGTCAACGGCGTCTATATCATCGGCCCGGATGCCTCCAACAATCTCGTGCTCGGCAATTACATCGGCACGGATGTGGCCGGCAACGCCGACCTCGGCAACGGCTTTGACGGCGTCGCCATCCGCGAGGCGGCCAACAACCGGATCGGCGGCCCCACTGCGGCGGAGCGCAACCTCATTTCTGGCAACGATCAGCGCGGGGTGTTGCTTTTCCAAAACGCGACCACCAATACGGTGCAGGGTAACTACATCGGCGTTAATGCGGCAGGCATGGCTGATTTGGGCAATGCCTTCAATGGCATCCTGTTGACCGATTCGTCCGGCAACACCCTGGGCGGTCCCGCCGCCGGCGCAGGCAACCTCGTCTCCGGCAACGATTTTGCCGGCATCAACCTTTTCGGCTCTTCGAACAACCTCTTGCAGGGCAACGTCATTGGCCTAAACGCGACCGGCACGCTGACCCTCACCAACCCGGTAGTCGGTCTGACGATTCAGGACAGCTCGCTCAATAACACTGTCCTCGGCAACACCCTCTCCGGCAACGGCAACGCTTTCGAAGGCGGCCTTTCCATTTTGCGTGGCTCGAACGGCAACGTCGTTCAGGGCAATCGCTTCGGCACGGATGCGTCGGGCGAGGCCGCGTTTGGCAACAATGGGCCGGGTGTATACATCTTCGAGTCCGATAACAACATGATCGGCGGCACGGGCGAAGGCCAGGCGAACGTCATTGCCAACAACGTGCAGGAGGGTGTGCGCGTCCTCAGCGGCGTTGGCAACCGCATCCGCGGCAACACGATTACGAACAACGGTGAGTTGGGTATTGACCTTACCGACGATGGCGTGACGCTTAATGACGCCGGCGATGCGGATACCGGCGCGAATGGACTGCAAAACTTCCCTATCCTCATCTCCACCACGCAGGGTCGAACAGGGCAAATCGTCGAAGGCGCGCTGAACGGCAGCGGCCTGATCACGTACACCGTTGATCTGTATAGCAACCCGGTCTGCGATGCCTCGGGCAATGGCGAGGGGCAAACCTATCTCGGCTCAGTCGCGGTGCCGACGGATGAGGGCGGCAACGCTACGTTCTCAGCGAACATCGGCGGCGCTGAAGGCTTCGTCACCGCCACCGCCACCGACCCGAACGGCAACACCTCCGAGTTCTCGCAGTGCGCGCTCATAGGCCCAGACAACACCGCGTGGACGCGCGCGCTTGATCTCAACCTGCCCGATACCGCGCTGGCGACCGGCAACTACTCGCAACTGATTGACAAGCAAGGCCAGACGCGCTGGTATCGCTTTGAAATTGCGCCGGGCAGCACGCTCACGCTCACCCTCACCGGTCTCGAGACCGCGTACGACTTCACCGTGTACAAAGACATCGCGGTCGCGTACAGCGAATTAATCAGCACCACCGACACGGTGACCGATACGCTCAACCAGCTCGGCGCTGAGTTCGCGCCCGACATTTACTCACCCGACATCTACAGCCCCGACATCTACAGCCCCGACATCTACAGCCCGGACATTTACTCGCCCGACATCTACTCGCCCGACATTTACTCACCCGATATCTACAGCCCGGACATCTACAGCCCGGATATTTACTCGCCCGATATCTACAGCCCGGACATCTACAGCCCCGACATCTACAGCCCGGAGGACTACGCCAGCGCGCAGCAGCGCAGCCTCGTCGCGGTCTCGCCGTACAACGGCACCGCCCAGCACGGCATCGCCATCAACACATGGAACAACGCCGGCAATTACTACTTGCGCGTGCGCGGGCGCAACGGCGCGTTCAGCCTGACGGATACGTACACCGTTACCGTGACGCGCGAGAACAGCACCTGCCCCGGCGTCACACCGCCCGCGACTCCCACCTCCCTCACCGCGACCGGCCCGAACTTCCGCAGCCTCATCGTGGCCGATTGGGCGCGGATGACGGGAACCGCGCAGGAGATCGCGACCTTGCAGGCGCGGCTCGCGGCGCTGGCGGCGCGCGCGGAGGTGGGTGGCGTGGTCGTAAACGTCGGCGCGGATGCGCGCGTGGTTGCAGCGAATACAGTCGCCGATGCCAACCCACTGTGCCCGTACGCCAAGAACATCGTCGCCGATGCGGTGAAGCGCGTGGTGGATCGCTACCGCGCCGCGAATCCGGAGCTACGCTACATCGTGCTCGTCGGCGGCGACAGCGCCATCCCCTTCTTCCGCTATCCCGACCGCGCCGGCCTCGCGCCCGAGAGCAACTACATCCCGCCGGTGAATGACACCTCGGCCTCGGAGGCCAGCCTGCGCCTCAACTACGTGCTCGGGCAGGATGCCTACGGCGCGGCCACGCAAATCTCCACCCGCGACGACGTGCTGCCCATCCCCGGCCTCGCGGTCGGGCGGTTGGTGGAGACCGCCGCCGAAGCGACGACGGTGGTGGACGCGTACATCGCTGCGAACGGCATCATCACACCGACCACGTCATTCGTCAGCGGCTACGACTTCCTCGCCAAGACCGCGCGTGCGGTGAGCGAGGAGTTGCGGCTCGGCACTAACGCCACGCCGGATGAACTCATCGCCGAAGCGAACGTGCTGCCCACCGACCCCGGCGCATGGACGGCGGATCAATTACGCGCCCGATTGTTTGCGCGCCGGAATGATCTGGTCTTCCTCGCCGGACACTTCAGCGGCAGCAGCGCGCTGGCCGCCGACTACGCCACCCGTATGCTGGCCGAGGAAATCATCACCGCGCCGGTGAGCTTCACCAATTCCATCGTATGGAGCGCGGGCTGTCACTCTGGCTACAACATCGTGGATGGGGACAGCACCGCCGTCACCCGCCAGCCAGATTGGGCGCAGGCCTTCGCGCGGCGCGGCGCGACGCTGGTGGCGGGCACCGGCTATCAATACGGCGACACCGACTTCATCTACTACAGCGAAGCGCTGTATCTCAACTTCAGCCAGCAGTTGCGCACCGGCGTCGGCCCAGTCTCCGTCGGCGAGGCGCTCGTGCGCGCGAAGCAGGCCTACCTCACCACCACCGGCCCGACACGCGGCATCCACGAAAAGTCGTACCTCATCGCCACGCTCTTCGGCCTGCCGATGCTGCAAGTGAATGTGCCCGGCACGCGGCTCACGCCTCCCGAGGATGAGTCCATCGTCGGCTCACCCGCAACCGTCGGCGCTGATCCAGGCGAGACGCTCGGCCTGCGCACGGCGGATGTGTCTATCGATCCGAATGCGACGGTGTTGACGCGGCAGGTGCAGACGAGCAGCGGTTTGCAGACGGTGACATATATCTCCGGCACGAACGGCGTGGCCGTCAACCCGGCCGAGCCGGTAATGCCGCTCTCGCTGTTCAATGTGACGGTGAGCGACTCGGTACTGCGCGGCGTGGGCTTCCGGGGCGGCGCGTATACCGATCTCAACAGCGTTCGCCCGCTGGTCTCAGAGGCCGTCTTCGATCTGAGCGGCGCGCGGCCCGACTTCAACTCACCGGTTTTCTATCCGGTGCGCGTGTGGCGGGTGAACTACTTCGATGCGCTCGACGGCGGCGACGTGACCACGCGCTTGATGCTGATGCCGGCGCAGTTCCGCACGGCTAACGGCTCACTCGGCATATTGCGCCGCTTCACCGGCACGCAGTTCCGCTTGTTCTACAGCAACAATCTCACCACATACGCGACACCCGGCGGCGGCAACACGCCGGGATTGTCAATGCCACCGGCCATCGCTGAGATCGAGTCGAGCGTGGTCAGCGGGCAAGTGCGTTTCCGCATCCGCGTGAGCGGCGACCCGGCGGCGGGCATGCAGGCGGTATGGATCACCTACACGGGCGAGAGCGCCGCTGGTAGCGGGACGTTTTATGGCCAATGGCAATCGCTCGACCTCGCGCGTGATCCAGGTGACTCGCGCGTTTGGATCGGATCACTCCCGCTCGGCGCGAACGATCCGGCCGACGTGCGCTTCATCGTGCAGGCCGCCAATGGCGTCGGCCTCGTGACGCTGGCGACGAACAGCGGCGCGTACTACGTACCCGGCGCTGATAACACGCCCGCGCCGCCGCAGAACGCAAACGCCGCGCCGACGAGCCTGCAATTCATCAACCCACCGGCGAGCGGCACGTACGGCGACACGGCCACGTTCAACCTGCGGCTGACGCGCGACGCCGCGCCGCTGGCGAACGCGACTGTGCAAATCAACATCGGCCCGACGCGCCGCACCGTGCAGACCAACGCCGCCGGCGAGGCCAGCGCCGTCTTCCCGCTAACGATGCAACCGGCCCAATACACTGTGAGCGCGAGTTTCGCGGGCGATGTGACCAGTCAATCCGCTTCGGCCAGCACACCGTTCACGGTGAACGTACAACCGACGACGCTGGCGCTCATCCCGGCGAATGTGACCACGGTGCTCAGTGCAACTTCAACGATGACGGCCACGCTGCGCGATGGCTCTGGCGCTCCGCTGCTGCAGAAGAGCGTGGTGTTCGTCGTGACGGGCGCGGGCGGCTCGTTCTCCGCGCTCGCCGAGACGAACAACGCCGGGCAAGTTGTGCTCGGCGCAATGCCGCTGCCCGCCGGAACGTATACGGTGAACGCGTACTTCGGGAGTGTGGTCACGCTTCCGGGCGGCGCAGTGCTTAATCTCACCGATGACCGCTACGGCGCGAGCACAGCCACCGGCGCGCTGACGATCCGGCCTCCCTTCCCGACCACGCCGGTGCTCGACAACTTCAATCGCCGCAATGGCGCGCTGGGCGGCAACTGGCGCGGCAGCACCGGCACGCACCAGTACGTCATCAACAGCAACAAAGTGCGGGTGGCCGGCGGCGGGCCATTGTATTGGAACGGCCCGAATCCCGTGTTCGGCGCCAATCAGGAAGCGTACGTCACGCTCAGCCAGTGGAGCGCCACGGCCCTTGAGCAGGCGTTATTCCTCAAAGTGCAAGCGCAACCGAACGGCACACCCAACTGGCAGCGTGGCGTCATCGGCGTTCACTTTGATCGCGCGGCGGGCGTCGTGCGTGTCGAGACGTACCGGCCCGGCCAGCCACAATGGACGGTGTACGCCAATGATGTGCCCGTCGCCTTGCAATTTGGTGACCGGTTGGGCGCGCAGGTGTTGGCGACGGGCGAAGTGCTGATCTTCCGCAACGGCGTGCAGCTTGCGTCGGTCACTCTTAATGCGGCGGATCGCAGCTTCTTCAATTCGAAGGGCGGGCGCATCGGCCTGTACTATTCCAACGCCGGCGAGTCCAAGTTCGACGATTTCGGCGGAGGGACGTTCGTGCCGTAACGCAATCTCGCGCAAAGACGCCAAGACGCAAAGTAGGAGTTTGATGCGCTTGGCGTCTTTGCGTCTTAGCGCGAAACTCTTGCTCTACCAAACATCAACTGTGCTCCAGTTTGGCGCGCACTCCAAGCTGGAGCATAATTGATTCAC
>JBQTJD010000467.1:0-2585 GCA_052387475.1 Anaerolineales bacterium
CACGACCAAAGACCAAATCAACATGCTGGCCGACATCACCGCGAACGGCAAGACGCCGGAAGCGGCGGCGCAAACATGGGTGGATGCCAACAAGAGTGTGTGGGAGAAGTGGCTGCCTTCGAAGTAGTCGGGTGGTCGAGTAGTCTTGTAGTCGAGTAGTCGAAGCGCAGGCCTCGCATGAGCCTGCGCTTTTTGATTCAGCGGACTTCGAGGATAGCCAGGGTGATGACATCGCCCAACGGCTTGCCCTCTGCACTGAAGGCTTCGAGCCGCACGCCGTCAATCAACCCATACAGGCCGACGCTCAAGGTGTAGGTTCCCGGCGGCGCGTCGGCGGCGAGGGGGATGGCGTACGGATCGGCGATGACGACACCGGGCGGCCAGGTATTTGTCGGCGTGAAGCCCGTCACCGGCTCGTTATCCTGCTGTCCCCAAAGGAAATTATTCGTCGCAGCGTTGAACTCCTGCCCCACAACATGAGTGAACACTTTATAACGCTCGGTCACCGTCGCATCGGCTTGCCAGTACAACGTCAGCGCCAGTGCGCTGCCCGGTGCAACCCGGGTCGTTGCCAACGTGTAACCGAGCAGCCGAATTGACTCACCGAGCCGCACATCAAGCCGCGTGCCGATGTCGGCGATGGTAACGCTGTTGAGTGAGCGCGGGATGACGGCGAATGAGCCGGCCTCCGCCCGCGTACTCACATCCACAAATACGCGATAGTCGCCGCTCGGCAAGTCGGGCGGCAGCGGCAGGAGAACGATTTGCCGCGTGCCGCTCATGGGCGAATCAGCATTGAACTTCAGCGTCGTTGCGCCCTCGAGCGTCACGGTGAACGGCTTGACCGGCGGCTGAGACCAGTACAACGCGAGATGTATGGTGTCGCCCGGCTGATAGCGCGGCACGGGCACGCGCGCGCCCAGCAGCGAGTCTGAGTTAATGTTGTGCGGGGGTGTGAACGTATGCCTGAGGCTGTCGCGCGTCGCGGCGCGTTGAGGCGTGCGCGCGTAAAGAGCCAGCGTGTGGTCGCTGAAGTTCCAGCGCGTCGTTGATTGCGCGTGCGCGCCCAGCCAATGCTCAATCTCCGCTTGCGGGTCAATGCGCAATGAGTCGGGCGTCGTCACCAGCCAGACGCCCTCCGCCGACTCCCACACCGGCCCGAGCAGACTGTTCGCGCTCGCCATGTCCACTGTTGCACCGTATGGTACGCCGCGCCACACACCAGCGTACTGCGCGGCGAAGAGCGGCCAGTCTTTATCACTGTGCAGCACAACGCGATCACTCGGCTGAACGTGCGCACGCAACGCCTCGGCCACCGAAATCAAATCATCGCGCCGCACGCGATTGGGGAAGAACGCATCCCAGCCGCTGACGGCAACGCCCAGCACGACCACCGTCGCCAATCCGCCGGCCCAGCGCCAGCGTTGCCACAACGCGACCAATCCCAGCGCCAGCAACGTGTAAAAGCAGGGCGCGAGCGGGAGCAGATAGCGCGGCGCGAGGCGTGGGGCGTAGTAGAAAAAGTTGATCGGCAATGAAACGGCATACACCACCAGCGCGGGCAGCGCCACACCAAGCAGCAACATCCACCGTCCGGCGTGCTGCTCGACTGAGCCGCCCTGTCGCCACAACACCCACAGCCCAACCAGCCACACCATAACCATCGACACGACCAAGGGCGTGTACGTTTCCAAGTTCACGGGGATGCCGACGGCCAGCATCGTGGCGTACAACTGTGCGAAGAAGCCCGGCGTGAACGGCTCGGCGGTGGACCAGGTGGGGATGCGGGGCAGGGCGTAGATCAGCCATGGTGCGAAGAGGACGAGCGCGGCGGTTTGCGCGCTGGCCCAACGGAGCAACATCGGCCACGGACACCCGCGCCCCCACCACACGAGGAGAAAACCTAGGTTCGCAATCACTAACACCGAGACGTTGAGGTACAGCGTCCACAACGCCGTCGCGCACGTCAGTACGTACGCGATCCAAGTGAGTCGGCCTGCGCGCGACCACAATCGAAATGCCGCCCACAGCGTTCCGGTCGCCAGCGCCGCCGCCCAGATGTACATCCGCATCTCTTGCGACCAACTGATGGCGAAGACTGAGAGGGTAAGCGTGGTAGCTGACAACAAGCCAACCCAACGGCCCCCCAGCGCGCGCCCGAGTCCGTAGATGAGGGCCACCCCCGCTGTACCCGCCAGCGCCGAGGGAAACCGCAGCACGAACTCGCCGTCGCCGACGACGCGCCACCACGCACTCAACAGCCAGAAGTACAGCGGGGGGTGAACGTCGTGCGCGGTCCACTCGACGATTTGCATCGGCGACAGCCGCGCCGCCCACGCCGCCAGGCCCTCATCCCACCAGATGTTGCGGTCGCCCAAATCGTACACGCGCAACGCGAAGGCGAGGCCGAGCAGCGCAAGCAACAACGGGCGCGTGGGGATACGGGCGAGTGAGGGGGACATGGGCCGATATTCTAACGCGTGATGGGCGAGCGATTGAACTGCTTAACGCAAAGGCGCAAGGAGGCAAGGTCGCAAAGAAAAACCCTGCGCCTTTGCTTCTTCGCGCCTTTGCGTTGATGTTAG
>JBQTJD010000468.1:0-11827 GCA_052387475.1 Anaerolineales bacterium
GCTAGCCGACCCGCGTCTGCTCATCCTTGACGAAGCCACCTCGAGCGTGGATACCCAAACCGAGCGCATCATCCAATCCGCACTGGAAACGCTGCTGAAGGGCCGGACGTCCTTCGTCATCGCGCACCGGCTCTCCACCATCACCAAAGCCGACAAGATCGTGGTCATGGAAAAAGGCCGCATCGCCGAAGTGGGCACGCACGCGGAACTGTTGGAGCGGCGCGGGCGCTACTTCGAGCTGTACACTATGGCGTTCGCGGAACGCGATGCAGACCGCAGCGGTTTACCGCTGCGGTCTCATGCATCGCCCTAACCTTCCCCCTCTTACAAATGTAGGGCAGGTTTGGGACAATCGCCGCCCTATGATGACCTCTACACGATTGACTCTGTTCGCGTTGGCGCTGATTGTCGCCGGCTCGTTTTCGTCGCGAGCCAGCGCCAGCAACGCTGGCGTGGGATAAGCGCCACGCGCTTCTCCGGCGGAGCTTCGTTCCGCCAGCGCAAGCGACGCTGGCCCCACCGTGGCCGCACCCGGCTCGCCTAGCACCCTCATCGAGGACTTCGACGCGCTGTCTGCCGACACCGGCTGGCTGTTACTCGATCAGCGGCTGTATCACACACGCACCGCCGGCGAAACATGGGCCGACATCACGCCGGAGGTGGACGCGTTCTCCATTTGGGCGCTCGAGTTTGTGGATGAGCAACACGGCTGGCTGGCGCTCGTCGGGGCCGATGCGGAGGGCGCGCCCGATTACGGACTTGCGCGCACGCGCGATGGCGGCGCGACCTGGGACACTTTCCCGCTGGCTCTGTTTCAGCCCGGCGCGCCGGAAGCGTATGCCGAGAAAGTGTTCCTGCATTTCATTGATTCACAGACCGGCTGGCTCGTGGTGAAACAGGCAACCAGTCGCAACTTCAGCCACGGCACATTGTTCCGAACCACTGACGGCGGCGCGACATGGACTCGATTGGCGCTGCCCATCGGCGGGCCGGTGTACTTCGAGTCGGCGCAAGTAGGGTGGGTGCAGGGTGGCGTCACCGGCGACGAGCGCTACCGCACCGAGGAGGCCGGCGCGACCTGGCAGGCCGCGAGTCCTGATCAACAGCCGCCGCTCTCGCCAGCGCCTTGGACTCTCATCATCAAAGGCGGCTGTGTAGCCGAATCACATACCGACCTGACCTGCACCGCCGCTCAACAATTGCAGCAAGCGGAGGGCCGCCCGCTCGCATTGCCCACCGGCAACCTGACGGCGATACAAACGACCAGCGCGCTGGCGATGAGCGCCCCGGCTTCGGTGGTGAATGGCACCGTCACACGCTGGCAAGCTGCTACCGGACAAGGCTTTGATAGTTGCACACTGCCAAGCCTGACGCAGATGCAGGACTGGATGACGAACAGCCCGTACCGCGTGTGGAATCTTTACATCGGCGGCAGCGCCCGCGCTCCGTGCGGAACGCTTACCGCGAGCCACCTCGCCGCGCTGGCTGTGCAAGGCTGGCGCTTCATCCCCACCTGGGTGGGGCCGCAGGCCGCGTGCTATCCGTACCCCATCAGCCGCATGAGCGGCGATCCGGCGGTGGCTTATCAACAGGGAATTGCGGAGGCGAACGCGGCTGTGGATCGCGCCGCCGCTTTGGGCCTGACCTTTTCGGATGACTCGGGCACGGTCATCTATTACGATCTCGAAGCCTATCCAAACGATGCGAACTGCCGCGCCGCCGCACAATCATTTATGAATGGCTGGGTGCAGCAGATCCGCGCGCGTGGCAACATCGCCGGTGTGTATGGCGCCACTTGCACGTCGTATCTCAGCGATTTCGTCGCCAACCCGTATGTGCCGGACGCCATTTGGGCGGCAGTGTGGTTGCTGCCGTACCAGTACCGATCGAGCGTCAGCGTGTCTGATCTGCCCTGCCTGTCTAACTCGCTGTGGGTCAACGACCAACGCCTGCGCCAGTACGCGGGTGGGCACAATGAGACATGGGGGGCGACGACGATCAATATTGATAGCGACGCACTAGATGGGCCGGTGGCGACGCTGCGCGACCCGGCGCCGCTGGCCCAAGCAGCTGAGTTTTATCGCGACTTTGATTTTGTGGATGGGAGTGCGTGCTCGTTGAATGAGACGGGTTGGTTCAACGCGGAGGAGTGCGGCGCGGGCTGGAACGACGAGCTTTCGTCGCTGCGGCTGCAGTTAGGCTGGTCGGCGCGCGTGTTTCGCGACAGCAACCTCAGCGGCCCCAGTTTCTGCTATGTGCTGAGCGACCCTGATTTATCCAATGACGTTTTCGCGGGGGGCACTTCGGTCGAAAACAATATCTCGTCGGTGAAGGTGTACGACAATGCGGGTTGTGCGGATTTCATTACGTATATGCCGTTGATTGCGCGTTGAGCGCACGCGCCCATTACACCCGCGCCTTCACCGCATGTGCCGTCTGGTGCGCGAGCGCCATCACCGTAATCATCGGGTTGACGCCGGTGGCGGTGGGGAAGGCCGAGGCATCGGCGACGAAGAGATTGCGCACGTCCCAGCTTTCGCCCTGTGGGGTGAGCACGGATTTCGTGCGATGCCCACCCATGCGGCACGTGCCCATTTGATGCGCCGAGAACAGCATGAGCGCATTCGGCCTGTGTCCAAGCCGCTGCACGCGTTGCAGATATGGCTCGAGGTCGGCGCCGTCGTTGCGAAACGGAACCAATCCCGAATGCGGCCCGCCGATGGTGAGTGCGCCCGCCGCCGCGTGCAATCGAAAACACTCTTGCACGCCACGCAGCAAATGCGTGCCGTCGTGGCGCGAGACAGTGTAGTCCATTACCGGCTGGCCCCGCTTGTTCACCGTCACGCGCCCACCCTCCCGGTCACGGGTAATGGCTATGAACACGGCCTGGTTGCGCGTGCGCGTCACGATGTCTTTGTGCTGTTCGCCGGAGAGCCACACTTGCCCCAGACCGATGATGCCGGCATGCGCGGGCGGATGCTCGATGACGACGCCGTAATGCCGGCCGTCCAGGTTGGCCCATTGATTCACATAGCGCGTGAGCATCGGCCCCGTCCACGGCTCGATAAGTTCAGCGTATTCACCGAAGACTGGCACGGTGGGATGCAGACGCAGGTTCGCGCCGATGTTGGGATTGGGGATGCCCGAGCGGAGCAGCACCGCCGGTGAGTGCAGGCTGCCGGCGGCGATGACGGTGGCCCGCGCGCGAATGGTCAGCGGTCGCGCACCGGGCGCAAGCGGAGCTTGCGCTTCTCTCTCGCCGCGGTGCGGCGCGGCTTCCGTCGCCACTTCCACTTCCACGCCAACGGCGCGTCCATTTTCTATCAACACCTTCTTCGCTTCGGCCCGCACGAGGATACGCGCGCCGTGCTCCACGGCATCGGGCAGATAATTCTTCAGCACGCTCTGCTTGCTACCGCGCGCGCAGCCGAACGTGCACCAGCCGCAGTGGGCAGGGTCGCCGCAGCCCGCGCGGTTCTGCGGCACAACGCCGCAGCCAAGGCCGAGCCGGTCGCAGGCGAGTTCGAGCTTGCGGGCCTCGGCGCTGGCCCAGGCTTCATCTTCGCTGACGTTGAGCCGTGCACACACCACGTCGAGTGCGCGGGTGTAGTCGGCGCTCAACACATCGGGGCAGGCATGGCTGTACGCCCACTCGTCGCGCACGTGATCGGGTGTGCGGAACGACGCACTCCAATTGATGACGGTCGTGCCGCCGAGTGCGGCGCCGGCCAACACCACCACACCTCCATCACGCGTCGCGAGGATGGCCTGATTCTCGTACAGCTTTTGATACGCCGTGTACTCGACTTGCTCAAAGTCCTCCTCACTGTAGTAGCCGCCCTTCTCCACGATGATGACGTCTTTGCCCGAGCGCGCCAGTTCCGCTGCGACCACGCTGCCGCCTGCGCCCGAGCCGACGATGACGACATCGCACTCGAGTATGTCGGAGTCTGGCGCGAGGATGGGGAAGCGCGTTGGCTTCTCCGGGCGCGGTGTTGAGGGAACGCCGGGATAACCGATGGCGGGCCAGTTGGGATTGGTGTTCGACTCGTCGGTGACGGAATAAAAGAGCGCGGCGGTGAGACGTTTGATCCCCTGACACGCTTTGCGAAGTTGGGGGAGGGGGGAGACCGCCCAACGTTGCAGAACTTTTTCCCGTTCGGCGGGCGTGAGCGCGACAAATGGCTTGAAATATCCGGTGAGCGGGCCAGCCAAGAATGGCTGGCCTAACGCATCGAGCAATTGCTTGAGTTCGTTCTGTTGCTCCTCCGTTTGCAAATCGCGCACGGCGCGCGCGAACAGCCTCGGCACATCGAGGTCAGAGGCGGTGCGTTTCCAGAACCCGTGCTCGTCGTCGGCCCAGTCAATGCTAGGAATGATGGCGTCGCACAGCGCCGTGAGTGTGCGGTATTGCGCGTCAGTAAGAAAGTGAGTCATTGGGCGATTGCATGATTGATTATCGGCGCAATTTGATTGCTATTTACCATCCGTTATATTTTGCATCTCCGCCAGATGATTGCGGACGTGGGTGTATATGCGCTCGGCCCACCATTGCGCGGTGCGCGGGCCGGAGGGCGGATGCACGCCAACGCGGTTCCACTCGTCGGCGGTGAGGGTGCGCATGCGGGCCACGGCCTCTGCGCGATGCTGGCGAAACTCGGCCAGGATCCTGGCCAGCGGCTCATCGCGCCGATAGCCGTTCTCAAGCGACCAGCGATGATGGGGGAACCGTTCGAGATGCGGGCGCTCTTCGCTCAGGATGCGATAGAAGCGCGGGAGAAAGGCTACGACTTCGGCGTCGCGTAGATGCGCGGCGAGTTGATGCAGCGTCGTGCCGTCGTCGTTGCGGCGCACGTGCCACTCCGGCTCGGGCAGGGCGGCGAGCAAGGCCGCGAACTCTTCCGGCTGTTGGGTCAGCCGGTTGAGCAGGATCACTCGATACTCGCGAAGTTGTTCCATTTTGTCGTTGGCTCAACGTTTGGTCTGTCATCCTGAGCGCGACTACGCAGGGTCGGCATTACTCGCGCCGTTGATCGCGAACGATCTCATTCGGCAGAGAGAGACGCTTCGCGCGATTAGGCCAATGCAGAATTAATGCTCGGCGTACGCGCTCAGCGTGACATGTGAAAATGTGAGTCAACGTGACACTAATCTCGTCCGCAGTTGCCGGATGTGCGCGGCGTGGTCAAGCTCGTGCCACAGCGCGCGGCGGATGATTTTGCGCGGCGACCACGCCTCGCCCTGTATCGTCACCGTGTCCGCCCGATCCACAAACAGCCGCAACGCTTCGTTGAACTGCGCCCGCACCAGCATCAACTTGCCGAGCACGTCCGTCATCTCCCACGCGGCAGCGTGGTCGAGATTGAAGCGCCCGAGGTAAAAATTTTCTGCGCTGGCCACATGGTTGAGGACGCCGTTGATGGGCCAGCGCTCGCCCGGCAACGGCACTTTCAGCATCTCATCTTGCAAGCCGAGATACGCATCGAGCAAGTCGGCGCGCGAGGCGTTCAGGCGCTGGCCGAACACCTCCACTTCCTCGGCAGTGAGCGGCGCGCGGTCGGCGGCGAAGAAGGCGTTGACTTCGTACTCGTCCTCCGAAATCCACGCCCGGTGCACTTCATCCACCAAAAATTCACACGACACCTCGGGCGGCTGCTCACCGTGACGGCGCAGCCAGGCGAAGTACTCGGGCATTGCGGCCTCCGCGGCCGCAATCGCCTCGTCGCGCGTCTCGCCGCTGGCAAAGCCCCCCGGCCACCCGGCCAGGTGCGCGACCCAGCGATTCTCTATTTCTTCAAGGTTGAGGTGAAAAAGCATCGGATGAATTGAACCGCGAAAGCGCAAAGCTTTCTTTGCGTTCTTCGCGGTTAGCTTTCTATCCGGGCCATGTAATCCTCAACGCCGTTGGGATACTGCCCTGCGCGACGATCTGCAAGAATCGTTTCGAGTTGCATGACGACGGCGGGCAACTGCTTTAGCCCGCGCGTTTTCTTTTGCATCACCATGAGTTGATCACCAGCGTCCTGCCCTTCGGCTTCGCGGAGGAAGAGCACGGCGGCGGCCAGCCCGAGCACTTCTTTGCGCGGCTGAAGGTCCGGCGGCAACTTCTCGGTGAACAGGAATCGGGCGAATGACTCGCCAATGATGCCAAGCGCCTCATCGGGCCGTTCACTGTAGCGCCACGGGTGCGATGTGCCCCACGCGATGGGCGGCGGGGCGGTGACCACGACTTCGGTCAGTGAAGCTACGGCCACCGGCTGCCGGCCGGGATAAAGCAGATTGGGCACAAACACATACGCACGCTCGTTCGCGCCGAGCAAATCAAACAAAAACTGGCTCAGGTCGGCGCGGCCCAATACCGCAACAGCATCGGCCTCCGCCTGCTCGAAATCGGCTTGCTGGTCGTCAAAAAACTGTGCGACGCTGGCCGTGCTGGCGAAATCTTTCACCCCCTCACCTAATCCTCCCGGCCAATCATCGTTGAAGGCGTGGGCATAGATCACGGACAAACCCTCACCATCGCCGGCGAGTTGGCGTAGGGCGGCCACCGCCGAATGCTCGGCGTGGGCGGCAAAGAACTTGTGCGCGGCGTCGGCGACGCGATGGGCCTTGTAGGCCTTGACGCTTTGCTCGTACGCGGGCCAATCGCTCGCCGCGAGCAACGCGCCTACGGTGCGGAGCCGGTCATCAGTGCGAACTTGAATGGGCATAGTGGTCAATGAGGTAGGGCGCAAGCCGGTCACCTGGGCTGAGGCCAATGACGTGCACGCCGAAATCTTTCCACTCAGCGGCCAGCGCCACGGTCAGGCCGCGCACGCCCTCACGCGCGGCGCGCACGGCGGCGTGCGGCACGGCGATGTCTCGGTGCACGATGGCGATAAGGCCACCACCGGTTTCCGGCGGGCCGCTTTCGCGGGCCGCTATCATCGCGCGAGCCACGGTCTGCGAAAAGATGAAAGTGCCTTTGAGATTGACGTCCAGCGTGCGGTCCCACTCGCCCTCATCCATTTTATACGCGCTGGCGCCGGGCGTGATCTCGGCGGCGTTCACCAGCACATCAATCTGATGATAGCGTTCGAGCACATCGTAGATCAGAGTCTGCGCCCCCATCTTATGGCTCACATCTACGCTCTGGGCTTCGGCGCGGCCACCGGCTTCGTTGATGGCGTTCGCGGTGCGTTGGGCAGCGTCAGGGTTGATGTCCACCGCGATCACCATCGCGCCCGCCCGCCCAAGTTCCAATGCCAGCGCCCGTCCCGTCCCCCGGCCTGCGCCGGTGACGAGGGCCAGTTTGCCCGTCAAAGTCATGGGCCAATTGTAGTCGGGCTACGGACTACTGGCTACTGTTTACTGCTTCGCGGGCCGAGGTCTTCGATGACGTAGCCATTGGGGTAGGTGCGATGGGGTTGCGCGGTGCGGAGGCGGGGCCGGGTGCGTGGCGGCAACCAGCGGATGAGGCGACCACGCAATTGGAGCGCGCCCTGCACCAGCCCGCGCAGCCATGCCGGCGGCGTGGGGTAGCGGAAAGCGGCGAGCAGTGCGTCATCCATCAGCGTGTATAAAAATGGCCGGCCAAGCGGATATAGGGCCTTCGGCAGAAACCAGCCTAGGAACAACGCGCAGGTCGCATCGCCCACCTGGCGCACGGACTCGGTGTAACTGAAGTGCGCGGCTTCGTATTCGCGATTGAAGCGTTCGAGTTCCTCGCGCTGCTCGGGGATGTTTTGGATGTTCATCCGGTTGCCCAGCTCGCGCCAGAAGAAAAAGAGCGCCAGCTTCTCGTTGTCCGTCATCGGGCGATAGCCGAAGCATCCTACCCAGCGCGGGGTCTCGAACACAAACGTCGAGAGCACGTATAAAAAATCTTCGTTGGCGATGGAGTAACGCCCGTGCTGCTGATTCATACGCCGCAGCGCCCGCCGTCCCCGCTCGCTGTCGTAGCCGTGCTCGTACAGTTCACTCAGGATCAAATCAGTGTCGTCGTAGCGTTTCTGCGGTGCGCGCGAGAACTCGCCGGTGCGCGCCAGCAATTCCGCCACGCTCGGCACTGCATAGGTGCGGAAGAGCGCGAACTCCAATGAACGCGTCGTGTCGAAAGGAAACTCGTACTCGGAGATAAGGCGCACGATTTCCTGATGGTCGCGCTCGGGGTCGAGTTGCGCGATATGTGCGGTGATCGTGTCTCGGGGCATAGCGGCATTATCCAATAGCGACGTGCAACAACGTCTTCAGCGAAATGGCGCGCAGCGGGTCGATGTTGCCGAGCGCGGTGTTGAGGATCAGTTCGGACAATTCAGCGTGCTTGTGCGCAGCGGCGACGAAACGATTGAGCACCCACGGCCGGAAGTAGGTATCGCGCACGCGGATGATGTTGACGAACATGCGCAGGAACTGACGGTGCAGCGCCTGCGTGTGCCGCCGCGCCGCCAGGCCCGCCGACTCGCCCAACCGCAGCGCGTGGCTCAACTCTTCCGCCGCCACCTCCGCCGACTCAAGCGCGTAATCGATCCCCTCGCCCGTGAGCGGATTGACGAGGCCGGCCGCCTCGCCGATCAACAATAGGCCTGGGTACGCGGCGCGCGCGGTCGGAAAATCGAAACGCAGCGGGTAGCCTTTAATGGGCGCGCTGGACCGTGCGTGCGCCAGCATCCCCGCGACGTAGCGGTTGGCGATGAACTCATCGAAAGCCTGGCGTGGCGTGTTGCGCTGCGGCTGTCGCCCGGCGCGCACGAAATAGCCCGCGCCCACGTTGGCCGTCGTCGGCGAGGTGGGGAACACCCAGCCATAACCCGGGAGCGGCACCGAGTCGAAGTGAAATTCCACCGCATCGCTCAGGCCTTGCACGTTCTCGTAATACGTCCGCGCGGCGCGGCCATACGTCGGCGCTTGCGGCAGCAGACCGGCGCGCTCCAGCACTGAGGTCGAGGCCCCGGTGGCGAACACGGTAACGCGGGCACGGAACTCGCGCGGGCCGTTCGCCGTGTGCGCGCGGATGCCGATCACCTCCCCGTTCTCTTGCAAAACCTCGGTGGCGTTGGTACGCGGCATGAACTCCGCCCCGGCCTCCACCGCCCGTGCGCGAATCACATCATCGAGTTGATAACGCGGAAGCACGAGGGCGTAATTGGGCAACTGCCCAAAGGCCGGCACCGGCGCGACGACCGAACGGCCATTGGGGGCGAAGATGGCGATGCGGTTGACGCGATAGCCCGCCCCCAACACCTGCGCCTCGATGCCCATATCGCGCAACACGCGCATCGCGCGTGGCGAGACGCCGTCGCCGCAGGTCTTGTCACGCGGGAAGTCGGTCTTATCCACGAGCAACACATCCAACCCTTGCGTGGCGAGGAAGTAAGCCATGGCCGAGCCGGCCGGCCCGGCGCCCACGATGAGGATGTCGCGCTGTTCAACATGGTTTAGTGGCATGTCAGATTAAGGCGGACTCTAACGCAAAGGCGCGAAGATGCAAGGTCGCAAAGTTTTACTTTCTGTGTCTTTGCTGCTTTGCGTCCTTGCGTTAAGTTGTCACGCAGGAAATGGGAGCCGTCCAATCATCAAAGACGCCCGCCCGCACGCCGAGGTAGGGCGAGGGGTCGAGGGTGTTCTCGAGGCGGGCCTCGTTGCGGAAGCCGCCCGCGCCATCGTCTTTCACAATCGAAAAGTGGAGGTGGATGCCGACCGGGTTGCCGGCCTCGCCGGAGAAGTTGCCCTGATAGCCGAGCAGCGTGCCTGCCTCCACAAACTGTTCCTCAATGCCCGGCGGAAATTCCGGCGCGATGTAGCTTTCCCCATTCGGCCCGGCGAGGTGCGTGTAATAGGTCCAAATCGGTTGCGCGGGGTTGAGCGGGTCATGTGGGATACGGATGATGACCGTGCTCTTCCAATCGGGTTTGCGGGTGAGGAAGCCGGGATATGCCGCGTACACGGGTGTCTCGTTCAGCCCGGTCGGCGTGAAGATGTCAAAGCCGGTGTGCCGGTGGCCGAGCGACCACGAGTCGCCGTACCCGAATCCAAGATAGCCGGTAGTCGGCCAGACAAACGGCGCGTCGCCGCAGCGTTGCCCGGCGTTGAACATCCAATCGGCGTGTGCGGCGGGATTGTCGAAGAACCCTCGCAGGCGCGGCAAGCGCTGTGCGGTGGCAAGGGTGGGCGCGAGCCAAATGGCGGCGAGAATGGCAAGAGCGAGAAGAGAGAGGAAGACAAGGCGGATGTTCGACAACGGATTGCTTCGCAAAACGGATAACGGATGTTAGCAGCCGATGGCCTTCAACGGATGAGCGGATGCGCTCGTAGGAGCGGGTGCGAAGCCAGGCTTCGCCTGTATCCGCGACGAGCCATCCGTTGGTATCCGTTTATCCGTTGCCTCATCCGTTGTCGGAAATTTCGCGCCACACCCGCAACACCTCCACCACGCTCCACGCTTGTGCGCTGCAGGCATGCGGGTGTGTGGTGGGTCGGCGCCAACCAACTCACGAATGGCGCCGAGGCCGAGATCGGTAAGAAGGTGGAGTAGAATTGACGTGCCTGTCGCTTATTCGGGCTTAGAGCGACGTGGTTGGTTGTGCAGCTTCTCATCGGCGAGGCTACATCTATGGAAACGAAGACTCAGCACGGATACCTCATCCTCGCCGACATCTCCGGCTACACATCCTACCTCGCGGGCGTGGAGCTGGACCACGCCGACGAGATCATCACCAGCCTGCTTGAAATCATCGTCGGCCAGTTCAAGCAGGTGCTGACTATTTCCAAATTAGAAGGCGACGCGGTCTTCGCCTATGCGCCTGAGGCTAAACTGACGCGCGGCGAAACATTGCTGGAACTGATTGAATCAACTTACGTAGCGTTCTGCGACCGGCGCGACTCCTCGCACCGCCGCACTATCTGCGAGTGCAAAGCCTGTCAGAACATTCCCAACCTCGACCTGAAGTTTTTTATCCACCACGGTGATTACGTCATTCAGCAAATCTCCGGCATCCACGAACTCGTCGGCTCCGATGTAAACGTCGCGCATCGGCTGATGAAAAATCACCTCGCCGAGGCGACCGGCTGGAAAGCCTACGCCCTGTTCACCGAGCGTGGCCTCGAACACCTCGGCGTGCGCCCCACGGACATGCACGCACAAATCGAAACCTACGAGCATCTGGGCGACGTGCCCATCCGCAGCTTCGACCTGCACGCGCGCCGCGAGGAACTGCTCAACGCCCGCCGCGAAGTGATTCGGCCAAACGACGCCGACTACATTGTGACCTGCGAATATCCGGCCCCGCCGCCCGTCGTGTGGGAATGGCTCACCGAACCACGTCGGCGCACGCTTTGGGCCCATGGCGCCAAGTTCCACGTAATTGGCCGCCCGCGCGGACGCATGGGCGCCGGCGCGGTGAATCACTGCGACCACGGCAAGACCACCACCATTGAAACCTTCCTCGACTGGCGGCCCTTCGACTACTTCACTGCTCGTTCGGAAGACCCCGGCACCGACATGATTGAAACGGTGTATCTCGAGCCCCTCGGCGATGGCACTCGCACCCGCGATGTGATTAAGTTTCTAAAATTCCCCTTCCCGTTGCCTCGCCCACTGGCCGTGGCGCTGATGCGGTTCCTGATGAAAAACATGCTGAAGTATGAGGACATGTGGAAAGGCATTGGCCCGCTCATCGCCGATGAACAGAAACGGGCCGCCGGTGAGGCGTTTGAAACCGCGACCTACGCCTATTGTGTTTTGACGTTCAACTTCGGTAATCTCGGTGTCGAGGCTTTAGCGGGTGAACTGACGGCCCCGGCTGACGCCTCGACCCCAGTGTGACGATGATTGCCGGTTTTGGTCGTC
>JBQTJD010000469.1:0-2492 GCA_052387475.1 Anaerolineales bacterium
GCTGAGGGCGGCCAGCTGCACCGCGCCCATCATGTTATTGATGAGTTTGTAAATCGTACCGCTGGTCGGTGGGCCGAGGCGGGTGAGGTTACCGCTGAAGGCTTGCAGTACGGGCCGCGCGGCCTCAAACGCAACTTCATCCGCGCCGATATACAAATTCACTTGTCCGGACGCCGCGGCCAGTTTGCTGCCGACCAGCGGCGCATCCACTGCCAGCAACCCACGCTCACGGGCCGCTGCGTGCCACTTACGCATCCACTCCAGAGAAACGGTCGCGCACTCCACCACTACCGCGCCCGGTTTCAACGCCGCGAAGGCCCCTTCATCTCCGAGCCACACCGCCCGCGCGGCCGCATCATCGGCCACAACGCTGATAACGACCTGCGCGCCTTCCGCCGCTGCATGTGGACTCGCACCCCAGCGTGCGCCGGCTTCGATCACTGGCTGTGCTTTCTCGGGCGTGCGGTTGTACACCGTCACTGGGAAGCCGGCCTTCAAAATATTCTGCGCGATGCCCGTGCCCATAAGGCCCAGGCCCAACACGGCGACATTCGTCATGCACACTCCATTTCGAGAAATCTTTGACTCGCCGTGAGTTTACCACGCGGGGCGGACAATCTTCGCAAAGTGGCGTAGAATCCTGCGCGAGAGAGGTGCTTATGATTGCCAACCCGCCCCTGCGCCGCGTCGAAGTCATGGATGCCAAGCCATTGCCGCTCACCCACGCCGATTTCATGGCGCTGGCTCCGGAAGATCGGAAAGCCGAACTAATTAACGGGGAACTAATTATCATGCCCACGCCTTCCATCGCGCACGAGAACTTGCAGGTCTTTCTTTTGACCATTCTACGATTGTTTACGGCGGCCTTTGATTTGGGGAGAGTGTTCGGTTCCCGCACAGCGGTGCGTATCGCCGTTGACCAGACCTATGAGCCGGATATTCTATTCGTCAGCCGAGAACGGCAATACATCATCAGCGCGCACGAGGTGCGCGAAGCGCCCGACCTGGTGATCGAAATCCTTTCGGCTACCTCGGCTGAGCGAGACCGTGGCATTAAACGCGAGCACTACGAAACAGGGGGCGTGCGTGAACTGTGGCTGATTGACCCGTACGGCCCTGCCGGGACTCAGTTCTTTCAACGCCAGGCTGAACGGCTCATCGAGGTCGCCCCGGTGAATGGCATCATCTACTCCACAACGCTGACCAATTTTCAACTCAAGCTCGCGTGGCTATGGCCCGCTGAGGGTGCAGACTTGCCGAACCCGGTCACTGTATCGAAGGAGTTGGGAATCTTCTAATGCCCATCACCGAACCTACCCGCGACCGCATTATTCCGCTCGGCGAAATCACCGAGCAGCAAAGACCGTTGCGTCGCCCGGAGTGGATTCGCGTGCGCGCACCCGCTGGTGAGAACTACGAGCGCCTGAAGGAATTGATGCGCGCCAAGACGTTGCACACGGTGTGCGAAGAAGCCAGGTGCCCCAACATCGGCGAGTGCTGGGGCAAAGGCACGGCCACGTTTTTGATGATGGGCGACGTCTGCACACGCACCTGCGGTTTCTGCGATATCAAACACGGGCGGCCCGGCGTGCTGGATTTTGCCGAGCCGGAACGGGTGGCGCAGGCGATCAAGGCGATGGCCCTGCGGCATGCCGTCATCACCAGCGTCAATCGCGACGAGCGTAAAGACGGCGGCGCGCCGATCTTCGCCATGGTCATCCGTCGCATCCGTGAGATTCACCCGGGCTGTTCCATCGAAGTCCTCATCCCCGATTTCAAAGGCAGCCTCGACGCGTTGAAAATTGTGATGAAAGCGCGGCCTGAGATCCTCAACCACAACGTCGAGACGGTGCCACGGCTGTTCAAAAAAGTTCAGCCGCAGGATCACTACGAGTGGGCGGCGGCCACGCTGAGCAATGCAAAGAAACTGGACCCGGAAGTGCTGACGAAAAGCGGCATCATGGTTGGGCTGGGCGAAACACCGGACGAGGTGAAGGCCGTGCTGCGCGACATGCGCGACTGGGGGGTGGATATCCTCACGCTTGGCCAGTACCTGCAACCTTCCCGCAAGCACTTACCCATCGAGCGCTATTACACCCCGGAGGAGTTCCGCGAACTGCGCGAGTATGCGCTCGGCATCGGCTTCAAGTGGGCCGAGTGCGGGCCGCTGGTGCGCTCCTCCTATCACGCCGAAGAGCAAGTGCGCGCGCTCAGCGTTGTCCATCGCCAACTGTATGGCGACCAAGCAATGGCCTAATAAAAGAGCCGCCCGCAACAAGCGGGCGGCTCTTTTTCATCCAGTCAACTCCAACGCGAGGCTGCATTGCGATTTAGGGCATGCCTACGCGGGAAACATCCAGCGAAGGCTGACGCCACATCCATACGCCTATGGCAATCATCCAAACCAGCAAGAGCGCGTTCGCCGCCATATTGATCGTCATCGCCACACCCGAGAAGCCGGTATAGGCGATGATGACACTGGCAACGACGGT
>JBQTJD010000470.1:0-2734 GCA_052387475.1 Anaerolineales bacterium
CTCGCGCACGATGGCAGTGGCGGTGAGGATGACGGTAAGAAATTGCAGGATGACGCCGATGAGGGCCGGGATCATGTAATAGGCGCTGACGAGATCGGGGTTGTACCAGACGCGGGTGCGCACTTCGATGGCCGGCGTCACGGCGCCGGCCTGCCCACGCGCGGCCAGTCGCTCGACCGACAGCCGAGTGGACTTCGCCTGACCAATGAGCACTGCGGCGGAAAGCGCCGTTCCCGCCACTGTCGGGTCCGAGCCATCAATCACAAAAGCGGCCTGCGCCGTTTGCCCGGCGGCGAGCCGTTGCCCGTAATCGGGCGGGATGATTAGGCCCGCCCGCGCCGCCCCGCTGTTCACCAGTTGCGCTAACTCATCTTCGGAATTCACGTCATACGTCAGTCGAAAGTAATCGGCGGCGCGATAGGCTTCTTGTAACGACCGCGAGGCTGGAGATTTGTCTTGATCAAATACAGCCAGCGGCACATTACGGACATCGTTGGTGGCGGCATAGCCCAACAGCAGAATCTGTACCACCGGTAGTACGAACGTCAATGCCAGCGTGCGCGGGTCACGCACGATCTGGATAAATTCTTTGCGAATGAGCGACAGCAAGCGCGAGTTGAACATTACGCGTTTCCTTCATCCAAAATTCCGTGCAGATAAATATCCACCATCCCGTCGAACCACTGCTCGGCGCTGAGGTTGAATTGTTTGGCCACTTTGCTTTGACGCAGGAGTAATTCGGACATTATGTAACCGATGATGAGGCACATGAACGTTCGCAACAGGATCGGCACGGGGATGGAACGCCGCAAAGGTCCGGGCAAGCTGGTGAAACGCTGGATGAAAACCAAAAACTTGGGCAGCATCGTGTCGGCTAACTGTTTGAGATGCCGCCCACGGAACTCCAGCAACTCCATGAAGATGAGGGGCATCAGCCGCGCCTCCGAGCCAGCCACCCCATCGCGCACCCGATGAGCGGCGTCGCGCACAAAGGTCTCCACCGTATCGCCCTGTGTCTCTTCCAGCGCCGGCAGCAGCACGTGATAGGGGTGAAAGGCATCGAGCACGGCGGCGAAGATGTCTTCTTTGGTGGCGAAGTGGTTGTAGATTCCACCCACTGCGACGCCGGCCTCGTCTGCGATTTCACGCATGCTGGTGCCGTGAAAGCCTTGTGTGAGGAAGAGCTTGTGCGCGGCCTCGAGCAAGGTGGCGCGGGTGACCTCGCCTTTGGTCGGCGGCGTATCCGCCGCTGGAGAACCGCTTCGCGTCGCGACTAATGTCGCGCGTTCTCCCTTCGCCAGCCTTGCTGGCGCGGGCGGCGGGGCTTTAGCGGTTAAGGCGCGGCGTTTAGGCGACATCGGGCGCTGTTGCAAAATGAACGAGCGTTCATTCATATGATAGTCAGGAGTCATTGGCTGTCAATAGGCAAAATAAAACCCCACCCGGTCTGCTGGGTGGGGCGCAGAAGCTAATGCGATGCGCTAACGAGTCTTCCGCGGTCGGACGAGTTCCATGAAGCTGTCGTACAGGCTATCAAGCGCCGCCATCGATAGATGCACCTCCACCACCCGGCTATCCACCTGTCGCGTTGCGGTCTTCGCGTTCATGGCCACGATCCACACGAAGTCCTGCGCGCGCTTGAAGAGGAACGGTAGCTCGCGAATACCGTACCAGACCGCCACGCACAGCGCCACGCCGATGATAAAGATCAACAGCCCGGCCCCACCGTAAAGCACGACCAAGAACATGAGCGAGACATCAGCCAGAGCGCCAGTTTGTACGGGCACCACGGTGCTCATGATCACGAGCACAAGCAACGCAGCGACGACGAGCAGCGCCACCACAATCGGCGCGGTGATTTGCCAGAACGTCTCACGCTCTATGACGGCTTGCGTGCGCGCGTTGCGGATTTTAGGGAGTGAAGGTTCGAGAGCCATGCGATGATTCTACCCGGCAAATGCCATCCGCGGAGGCGTCTCTACGGTTTGATTTTTTCCACCACCAGCAACGGCGCGCCGCTGACCACACAGCCCACGCGCGGGTCGCCGCAGCGCGCGGCGGGCAACGTCAATTTGTAATTGCGGTCTCGATCCCACACCAACGGCTGACGCCGGCCAAATTGATCGTAGACCATCACCGATGAGGCGCCCAGCGACGGCGTCAGCCGCAGCGATACCGCTTTGTCCCCACGCGCCCACAGCACACGTGTCACCCAGCCAGAGCGATTGAGGGCGACGATGTAATGCGATGAGCGCTGCACAAAAGTGGTCTCGCGCACATTGGCGAAATGCGTGGTGATGGTGCGGAAAGCTTCGACCGCTGGGCGTGGTGTGCCGTCCGGGCGATACAGGCCGTTGTAGTCCGCGCCGGGGATGATCGGGTTGATCTCGGCCAGCTTGTACACGCTCACCCGTTCCGCGCCAGCCGCCAACGCCAACGCAAACGACTGCACGATAAAAGCGCCCTGCTGATCCATCGTCAGGCTGAAGAAAGCGTTTTCCCACGGCACCTTCGGGTCGTTGGCCGGCGCGGCGTTGGTCTCGTTGAGCCAGATGGGATGCGGCAAGTCAAAGTCTTGAAGAATCTGGCGATGCAGTGTGATAAGTTCGAAGACGGTCTCGGTGCGAAAGTAGATGTGGATGGTGGCGACGTCGAAGTAGAAATTGTTATCCTTGGCCGTCGGGTCGTTGCGGACGATTTCGAGATAACGTTGAAGGAAAGGCCGCCGGCCAAA
>JBQTJD010000471.1:0-9864 GCA_052387475.1 Anaerolineales bacterium
TGATGATCCGATACTCAACCTTGATAACGTCGTGGTGACCCCGCACTGGCTGGGCGGCACGCGCGATGCGTTTTTGTATGCCGGGTTGAGCAATTGCGAAGGGCTGCTACGTGTGGCAGCCGGCGAGTTGCCGGACAACATCGTGAACAAAGAAGTGATTGCCCGGCCCGGCTTTCAGAAAAAACTTAGCCGCTTTTGGCACCAGTGAGTTCGCATCGAATTACGCGAATTTTCGCGAACTGAATTCGCGTTCATTCGCATAATTCGGTGCAAAAGGTTTTCGATGGCATCAATCGGCATCATGATCGAAGGACAGGAAGGCCTGACGTGGGAGCGTTGGTTTCGGCTGGCTCGGGCTGTGGAAGACCTCGGCTTCGAGTCGCTCTTCCGCTCCGACCATCTCACCGCCCTCAACGGTTTTCATCAACGCGAGTCGCTCGAACTGTGGACGTCGCTAGCGGCGTTCGCGACGCGAACGGCGCGCTTACGTTTCGGGCCGCTGGTCGCCTCGCTCACTTTCACGCCACCAGCCCTCATCGCCAAGAAAGCCATCGCGCTTGATCAGCTTTCCGGTGGGCGATTGGAGTTGGGCATCGGTGCGGGTTGGTACGCGGGCGAGCATCGCATGTTCGGCATCCCGTATCCCCCGTTCCAGACTCGGCTCGATATGTTGGACGAGGGCGCGCGGGTGATCAATGCCCTGTGTAGCGGGCAGCCCGCCACGTTCACCGGGTCGCGCTACACACTGGCCGTTGCTGAGACGCACCCCGGCCCGGTGCAAAATCCTCTGCCGCTCATCATCGGTGGCAAGAACGAAGAGCGCACCCTGCGTATCGTGGCCGAGCACGCCACCGAATGGAACTGCACATACTTTGGGCCAGAGGCATTTCAACAGAAATCGCGTGTGCTCGACGCGCATTGCATAGCGATTGGCCGTGACCCGCGCACCTTGCGCCGCTCGGTGATGCTGCCGTTTGTGATTGCGAGGGATGACGCGACGTTGCGCGACCGAATTCGCGCCCACCATGCCATGACGCCCGAATATATCCCAGCGACGTGGGAGGAATGGCGAGCGGCGGGCTTTATCGGCGGCAGCCCGGCGCAAGTGGTGGATCAGCTCAAAGCGTTCGAGGCGGTCGGCGTGGCGCGTTTCATGTTGCAGCACAACAATCTGGGTGATTTCGACTCGCTGGAACTGTTGGCGAGTGACGTGCTGCCGCATTTCAAGTCCGCGAAATGAATTTCGCGGCTGGTAGGCGCAAGTGCGCTGAACGGCGGCTACGCCGCGCGCACTGAACCCGCTTCAGCGGGTTTCGCTGTTTCAGCCGATGATTTCAATCATCGGCTTCGTTCGTGTGAATTTGTGACCTGACCTTCTACTCAATGACTTCACTCCTCCGCTACTGGCTCTCTCTCAGCCGCGACCTACGCTGGATCACGGTGGCGATTTTCCTCTCGGGTGTGGCCGAAGGACTCTCGCTCAACTTTCACACGCTCTACGTGCAGCGCCTCGGCGCGACGCCCGAGCAGATCGGGTTGACGTTTGGGGCGGCGGGCCTGGTGACGATCTTCATCTACGTGCCCGCCGGCCTGCTCGCCGACCGCTGGCGGCGCAAGCCCATCATCCTCGCCGCATGGTTCTCGACCATCCTCACCTTCATCTGGCTCTCCCTCGCCCCCGATTGGCGCTGGGCGATCCCTGGTTTCATGCTGTACGCGCTCGGCTCGTTCTCGCGACCTGCGTTCTCCGCTTATCTGGCCGGGACGGAAGATGCCCGCCACGTGACGCGCGCCTTCGCCGTCACCTCGGTGAGTTGGTCATTGGGCAGCATCGCCGCGCCCGCCATTGGCGGATGGATCGGCGAACAGTTCGGGCTGCCCACCGTGTTCGCGGCGTCGGGCGTGGTGTACACACTGTCCACGCTGGCGCTTTTTCCCATCAGCAACCCGCCGCCGGCCGCCGCCCGCCCGCAAGACGTGCACCTCGGCCGCCTCTTCCAACAGCGCCCCTTTCTCTGGCAGGTGTTCATCCTCATGCTGATCATGTTTGCCCTCAACGTCAGCGTCGTCCTCGCGCCCAATTATCTGCGTGAGGTGAAAGGGCTGACGGTGCAGCAGGTGGGGACATTGGGCACGGTGGCCTCGTTGGGGCTGGTGGCGCTGACCATCGGCGTGGGACGGTTCGCGCCGGAGAAGCGCGCGCCCTTGTTTGCGATTCAGGCCACGCTGCTGATTGCGGTGCTGTTGCTATGGCTGTCCCCGGCCTCGGTAGGCGGCGCGTTGCCAGGCCTCATCGTCGTCGCGTATCTCTTTCGCGGCGGCGCCGACGCCATCTGGACACCAATGTCGAGCCGCCTGAGCCTATGGCTGCCCGCCGAAATCTTGAGCCTCGGCTTTAGCTTCCGCGACACCGCCGTGCGCACTGCGCTGACTCTCGCGCCGCTGGTGGCCGGCTGGCTGTACGCCATTGATCCCGCGTTGCCGTTGTACGTCGGACTCATCGCGACCACGCTGACGATGACCCTCACCTTCACGTTGCCCAACTATCGCCCGCAGACAACCGCCACCACGCCTGCCCCGGTCAATTGATATGCGCCGCCTCATCCCACCGCTCAGTCGTGACCAGTGGTTCATTTATTTCAGCCAGATGACGTGGGGCTTCAGCGCTGGGCTGTGGCTGCACTTGCAGCCGTTGTACATCCGCTCGCTTGGGGCCGACCCGAAGGAAGTGGGGGCGACGCTCAGCCTGGCGGGGCTGCTCGTCATCTTCGTCTACGTCCCCGTCAGCATCCTGGCCGACCGTTGGCGGCGTAAGCCCATCATCGTCAGCGCGTGGGTGATGGGGACGGTGGCGACGCTGCTCATCGGTCTGGCGCCGGATTGGCGTTGGGTCATCCCGGCTCTGGCCCTCAACCTGCTGTCGTCATTCTCGCGGCCCGCCGTCGCCGCGCATGTGGCCGCCACCGATGTGAGCGACAACCCGAGCCGTACGTTTGCGTTTATGTGGACGGGCTTCGCCATGGGCAACATCATCTCGCCGTCGCTTGGCGGATGGATTGCCGAAGTGTGGGGACTGCGCGCGGTATTCTTTGTCGCTGCTGGGGTCAGCGCGGTCTCGACCTTCATCATGTGGCAACTGTCGGATGAAAGCGCGCCGTTGAGGCAGGCCGAGTCGGGTGGCGGGCTGCGGCAAGTGCTCGGCGACCGGCCCTTCTTGTGGCAGATGGGCCTGATGCTGTCCATCGTCTTTGCGCTGGAACTCGGCACCGTGTTCGCGCCCAACTATTTGCAGGATGTGAAAGGCCTGAGCCTGCGCAATATCGGCCAACTCGGCACCGTGGCGTCGTTCGGTATGTTCACGCTCACGCTGGTGCTCGGTTACATGCGCAACGACCGGCGCAAGCCGCTGGTGCTTAATCAAGTGCTGGTGCTGAGCGGGCTACTCTGTCTGCTGTTCGCCCCGGTCGGCGCGCCATCTGGCATCGTCTTTCATCCACTGCTGCTGGCCGGATATTTTTTTCGTGGCGGGAGCCGGGCCGTGGTGCCGTTGACGCGCGGGCGCGTGAGCGGCTGGCTGCCGCCGGAGGCGCTGAACGTGGGCTTCGGCCTGGTGGACACCGCCGCGCAAACGGCCACGCTGCTCGCGCCGCTGGCCGCCGGTTTTCTGTATGATCAACACCCGTCCTGGCCCTTGATCGGTGGTGTCGTGGCATTGATGGTGACGATGACGCTCACTCTGGCGACGCGGACGGTGCGGCCAATTAATGCGAAGGTGACTGTCACCTAAAGCGGTGTCCGGAATGGTTGACGACCAGCCTGACCCCAAGAAAACTCGCTTTGGAAACTCGGAGAAAGAACATGTCCGGCATTGAAATCTTATTCCTATCCAAAGAAGATGTAGATGCGCTCGAACTCAGCTCGCAAGAGATTTTGGATGCGATTGAGCAGGGGCTGAAGGCGCACGGCGAGAAGAAAGTGATCATGCCTTCCAAAGATCACCTGCCGCTGGCCTATCCGGAAAAACTCTTCAACATCCTCAAGGGCTACGTCGAGCCGGTGAACGTGGCGGGTGTCAAAGTCATCGGCGACTTCCACAATAACTATCAGTACGACTTGCCATCCGAACTGGCGCTGATCACGCTCTACCGGCCGGAGACGGGCGCGCCGTTCTGCATCGTGGATGGCACGCTCATCACGTGGATGCGCACCGGCGCGGTCACCGCCCTCGGCGCAAAGTATCTGGCCGACCCCAAGGCGCGCGTGCTTGGCCACATCGGCGCGCGCGGCACCGCGTGGTACAACGTGCCGCTGCTCGACCGCATTTTTAACTTCGAGGAGATTCGCGTCACCAGCAAACGCCCCGAGTCGCGCGAGCGCTTTGCCGAGGAAATGGGCCGGCAGTTGGGGAAGAAGATCGTTGTGAAGGCGACGACAGAGGAGGCCGTGCGCGATGCCGACATCATCATTGATGCCTCCCGGCTGACGCAACACGAAGTGCTGGTGTACGACCGGTGGGTGAAGCCAGGCGCGCACTTGCAGGCGTATGGGGCCGTGCTCTCCGTCGAGCCGACGCTCCCGTTCACGGTGGACAAGATGGTGGTGGATGATTGGAACCAATGTCAGAAGTCGCAGTACGGCCAATTCGCCGGACTGATTCGAGAAGGCAAGCTGCGCACCGAGCACATCTATAGCGAGATCGGCGAGATCGTGGCCGGGCTGAAGCCGGGCCGCCAATCCGATACGGAGCGCAGCCTGTTCTGGCACAAAGGCTTCGCCGTCAGCGATATCATGCTGGGTTATGCGGCCTATCAAAAAGCCGTTGCTAAAGGCCTCGGTACCCGGTTGAGCTACTACAAGCAACCGAGGGATATGTGAGCGAGCATGTTGAGTTCATGCGCCTCGCTATCGTCGAAGCTCAACGCGCCGCGGCCGGCGGCGACTGGGCGGTGGGGTGTGTCATCGTGCGCGCGGGTGAAGTGATAGCGCTTGGCAGCCCGCTGGTCCGAACAACTGGTGACCCCACCGATCACGCCGAGATCGTGACGATCCGCCGCGCGGCCCGCGAGCATCATCTCACGGACTTCACCGGCTGCACGCTTTACACCACTTTCGAGCCGTGCCCAATGTGCGCGGGCGCGATTCTGTGGTCCAACTTTGATCGGCTGGTGTACGGCTCCAGTTTCGCGGCCTTCCAGTTGCGACATCAGTATCGCGTGGAAGTGTTGCGGGATATGGTCGGGGGCAATCTCGACATCATCAGCGGTGTGCTGGCAGCGGAATGCGACGCGCTGGCGAACTGGTGAGCAAATAGCAGCAATAGTTCCTGTAGAAGGAGAAAGTTCCGTGATAAGGAAGTTGATTGAGACGGCAATGCGAAGGCTCTCCAAATCAAGACAACTCATTCTGCCAGGAGGGTTGATACAGGAATATATCGCGTTTCAGTTTGCGATTTTCTATCTTCCGACACCATCTGCTGACCCTTTGGTTACGCTAAGTCAATTTTTGAATCGCTGGTTCTTTCAATTTCATCAAGTTGACAAAGTGTATCCGGCGACCCGTCCGCAGATTTCGGCACGTGTTCTGAAAGATGTCAAGAAATCATACACGCCACCCGATCTTGATTCGCTTCGTTATTTGTCGCGAGGCTTGGACCACAATCAGGCTTATGCTCTGCAAAATTCAGAGCAAGCATTGGTCTTGGATTTTGGATGTCCAAAAGAAATGGCCTGGGATGGTTTGAAAACCGCCTCCCAACTCATCGGTGCCATCGCTCATGAAACCGAAGGTCTGATTTGGGACGCCGAAACGAGATTGCTATTTACACCGGATCATTGGGATGAACAGCGCATCAACTCATGGACAGAATCAGTGCCGGACTTATCCAAGAATATTGTCGTTCACCTGTACAAGCACGGGGATTACGTGAGAGCTGTCAGTTTAGGTATGACAAAATTCGGGTTGCCCGATATCGTTATCAACCATGTATCCTGGTCTCTCGGCGATAGCATGGTGAATCTTATTACCATGTTTGCACAGATATTGGCCGAAGGGGTTGAAATAGGAAGCTCGGGTGAATTCAATTTGGAGATAGAAACAATTAGGAACTCCAGCGTGCGGCAACACCAAATAGCACATCTCAAGCCTAATGCTCGGGCAAAAGCCGAGCTCTGGCTCCAAGAAGGCAATTGGGAGCCGGGAGATCCAGACAACCGCCTGATCGAGATCGCTTTCGACAAGTATGATGGCTCTGATCTTCATTCACGGCAGACAAAGATGATCGGTGATCTGTTTGGTTGGGAAGAGTCGTTTGTGCATGCGGAGCATGATGATGAGTTGCTCGCTGCAAGTAGGCGTGCGCGCGATAAACTGCCCTCCCTCCGACAGACATTCACCGCCGGGTTGAAGCCTGGCGAGTTTATTCAAGTTAAAGCGCCATTTCAGACACCGGACGGGAACGATGAATGGATGTGGGTTGAAGTGATTTCTTGGAAGAGTGACAAGATCAGAGGTCTCTTGAAGAATGAGCCTATCAATGTTCCCGGCTTGTACGCTGGGCAGGTTGTTGAAATTTCAGAGAATACTTTGTTTGATTACCTCGTTACGTTCCCAGATGGGTCTCAAGCAGGCAACGAAACTGGTGAGATTCTTGCAAAGTACGAGCGCCGAGAATAGCAGCGAAGGATGAGATGCGTGGCAGAGCAAAAGAAACGCCTGATTCTCGACGTGGATACAGGCTTTGATGACGCGGTGGCGATTTTGCTGGCCGGGCATCATCCTGCGCTGGATTTGGCAGCGGTCTGCGTCGTCCACGGCAACGCCCCGCTCGAGGTGACCCTCGACAACACCCTGCGCGTCATGCGCGCCGGTGGACTGGAGCATGTGCCGGTGTACGTCGGGGCGGCTAGGGCGCTGGTCGCCGAACCCCTGCGCACCGATCCGTTGCAACACAAACGCTTCGACCTGCCGCCCCCGTTGGCTAAGCCGCAAGCCCAACGCGCCGCCGAATTCCTCATCGACTATTACCGTGGGCCGCATGGCCTCGCGACCATTTACGCGCCGATGGGGCCGCAGACCAACCTCGCGCTCGCCCTGCAACTGGAGCCGAAGCTGACGGAGCGCATCCCCCACATCGTCACGATGGCGGGCGCATATCTCGAAGGTAACACCACACCGTCGGCAGAGTTCAACGTACTGGCCGACCCGGAAGCTGCGCACATCGTTGTCACCTCCGGCTTCAACATTACGATGGTTGGGTTGGAAGCGTGTTATCAAGCGCTGATCACACCGGACGATATGGTGCAGTTGCATAGTTTCAACACGCCGCGCGCCGCCCTCGCCGCCGATATCATGCTGCCGCACGTGGAGTGGTGGCTGGAGGTGATGCAGTGGCCGGGCGGGCCGGTATACGATGCGGTCGCGGTGGCCGCCATTGCCGACCCCGATTTGTTGCAGACCAAAGCCGCGCATGTTGACATCGAATTGCACGGCACGTACACGCGCGGGCGCACCGTAGCCGATATGGTCGGCTGGCATCAACAGCCGCCGAATGTGGAAGTCGCCGTGAAAGTGAATCGCGCGCGGTTTATCGAAGTGCTGTTCGAGGGGCTGCGATGAAATCGCTGATTTCATTTACCGTTCCCAATTACCGCTGGCTATGGCTGGGCCATTTTCTATACGTCACCAGCCTGGTGATGTATCGCCTCGCCCTCGGCTGGTTGGTGCTGGAGCTGACTGACTCGGCGCTGTGGGTGGGCATCGCCTATGGTGTAGATGGCGCGGGCAAGATCATCACCGGCTTCTTTGCCGGTGTGTGGGTGGATCGCTGGGACAAGCGGCTGGTCTTATTGCTCGCCCAACTTAATTACGGAGTGGTGGCGCTGCTGCTCGGCGTATGTCTTCTGACAAATCTGTCCAGCCTGGGGTTGATTCTACTCGCGGCGTTTCTGCTGGGGGCCACCGATTCGGTGGCCGTGCCCGCGAACAACGCCCTCGTCTATCAGGTCGTGGGCCGTGAACGCATAATGAATGCAGCGGCGGTGAACATGCTAGGCTTCAACGTAGCGCGCACGGTGGGCGCGGCGCTGGCCGGCAATGTGTTGGATCAGTGGGGCATGGGGGTGTGTTTCGTGCTGACAGGCGTCGCCGCCGGGTTGGGCGCGCTGCCGTTGTTGATGATGCGGGGCGTGTTTCGTTCGGCCTTTGAGACCCACGAGCCGTTTTGGCGGGCGATGCGTGACGGGCTGCATTTCGCTTGGCGCGATGGCACGCTCCGGCGCTTGTTGGGGCTGAGCGTGATCGTAGAGTTATTTGGTTTTGCGCACTACACCATGGTCCCCGTGATCGCCCGCGATGTGTTGCAGGTGGGCGCGACCGGGCTGGGCTATCTCAGCGCCACCTCCGGCATCGGCGCGACGCTGGGCACGGCGGCCCTGGCCGTCTTAGGCGACGTGAAGCGTAAGGGGCGGTTGCTTTGGAGTGTCACCATCGCTGGCGGAGTCGGGATTATTTTGTTTGCGCTCTCGCCATGGTATCCACTCTCGCTGGCGCTCGGCGCCCTCATCGGCGCGCTGCTGGCCTCATATGACGCGCTGCTGCAAACCGTCATGCAACTCCTGACGCCGGATACGGTGCGGGGACGCATCCTCAGCCTGTATACGCTCACATTTGGATTCACGTCGGTGGGAGGGACGTTGGCCGGTTACGTGGCCAGCCTGATGGGCGCGCCATTCGCCGTTGCCATCGGCGGCGGGGTCGTCGTGTTCTATCTGCTCAGTCTGACCAACACGTTGAAACAGATTGGGCCAGTAGCCGACAACGCGACACTGGCCGAAGCCACATTCCCTACAGTGGATGGGTTGGGATGAGTGCTCACCTTAGGGTGAGACGCGTACCGCGCGCCAGGGTGCGCCATCGGGCAGCGCGTGGGTGTAGTCGTAGTATTTGGTGCGTTGCAAAACGATCTCAGCGTCTGACATCACCGTTCCCTGGATGAGGCCGTTGTGCAGACGCACGTGGGCGTAAAAGTTCGGCGACATAGCTAGGGCGGCGTAGGCGTGGCGGGCGCTGGTGCGCCAGTGTTCGCGCGCGTCCGCCGAATCCAGAAGCACCAGATTGCGATAGTTGCCATCGGCCAGTTGTTGTGAGCAATAGGCCAGCACGTAGGGGTGGTGCGGGAACTCGGCGATCAACACATCGTCCATCGCGTCCATGGGCACCGGGTCAGCGCCAGGGCGGCGGTTGCCGCAAAAGCCCACCACCGTGACCGGGTCGCAGGCCAGCAGTCGCGGTACATCGGTCACTACCAAGCGCAATTTCAAGTCGTGCTCGTCCGTCTGCCACAACACATAGGGGCGCGGGCTATCCGGTACGCCAGCGGGCTGACGCAGCAACGCGCACAGACGGGCGCGAGTCTGGCACAATATTTCTAAATCAGTTTGATTGTTCTCGGGCTGGGTAAAGGAGCGGTCGGCGAGGCGTTGGGTAGGGTTGAGGGCGATACAGTCATCCATGGCGATTCTCTTGAAGTTTGTAACGATTATATGTGAGCAGCGACCCGGTACGCATCGGACTTGCTTCCCAAATTGATATTGAAACCGTTAGAATAACTGCACCCTCTGACCACAATCATGACCAAAATCGCTCTGCTCGGCGCGGGCAGCACCGTCTTCTCGCTCAATCTCATCCGTGATTTGTGCCTAACGCCGACTCTACGAGGTAGCGCCCTCCATTTCATGGACATCAACCCCTCCCGGCTGGACGCGGTGTACGGATTGTGCACGCGCTATGCCGCCGAAGTGGACGCGACGCTCGACTTGCAACAAACGACCGACCGGCGGGCCGCCTTGCAAGGCGCGGATTTTGTCA
>JBQTJD010000472.1:0-17995 GCA_052387475.1 Anaerolineales bacterium
GCGGACAATGGGTTGGTGTGAGCAGATCCAAAGACATGAACTCGTTCGTACCAATCAGTTCAGATGAGCTGCTCTATTGTCGCTGAAAAGCCGTTCCCATTCAACTGAACCAGTGCCAGTGAGTGGAATTCTTCCATATAACATGAAACCTGGTATACGGAAAACCCACTCCGTAAAACTGCCCGCTGGGGTGTCTAAAATGGCATCTTTCCGTATAATCTCCCCAATCAGCGTCTTTTACCGAAACCGATGTCCGCTTCTTATGCTGCTGGGCCGGAGCTATTTACGGCGGCCAACGGTCTACTCACACTATAATCCTGTTTCTTCCCGCCAGCAACCAAACCCTCAGTCGGATAACGACCCTGACCCCCTCACGCGCCCCCAAACCGCTCCTCGACCAACTCCGTGAAGCGGTGCGCCTCAAGCATTACTCAATCAGCACTGAGACCACCTACCACGATTGGGTCAAACGCTTCATCCTGTTCCATGGCAAGCGCCACCCCAAGGACATGGGCGCACCGGAGATCGAAGACTTTCTCAACCACTTGGCCGTTGACCGCACCGTGGCCGGCTCTACCCAGAACCAGGCGTTGGCGGCGCTGCTCTACCTCTATCGAGAAGTGCTGCGCCAGCCGCTCGACCCCGTCCACCTGCGGCCAGCCCACAAGGCCAGGCGCGTGCCCACGGTGCTCACCCGAGCCGAAGTACGCCAGGTGCTCGACCAATTGTCCGGGACGCATCTGCTGATGGCGCGGTTGTTGTATGGCAGCGGTCTGCGGCTGATGGAATGTGTCCGGCTGAGGGTGAAGGATGTGGATTTTGGCACGTGCAGCTCATTGTCCAGGAAGGCAAGGGCGACAAGGACCGGGTGACGATGCTACCAGGCAGCCTGGTGCAGCCGTTGCGCGAGCAGATCGAGCAAGTGAAGGCGCTGCATCAAGCCGATTTGCGGGATGGGTATGGCTCAGTGGAAATGCCGACGGCGCTGGCGCGCAAGTATCCGAATGCGCCGCGCGAACTGGGCTGGCAGTTCGTCTTCCCCTCCGAGCGGCTGTCCAAAGACCCGCGTTCGGGCGGGACGCGCCGCCATCACGTGGACCCCAGCGGACTGCAAAAGGCGGTTCATCGGGCGGCTCAGCAAGCCGGGCTAACTCAGCGGGTAAGCGGCCATACCTTCCGCCACTCCTTCGCCACCCATTTATTGGAAGCGGGTTACGACATCCGCACGGTGCAGGAGTTGCTCGGACACAAGGATGTGAAGACCACCATGATCTATACCCATGTTCTGAACCGGGGTGGCCTCGCCGTACGCAGCCCGCTTGACGGCTGAACGAAGCCGACTCACTTCGCCCGAGTCCCTCTACTTGATACACATCGACCCGGCCTCAGCGCCGGGGAAAAGGAATTAACGCAAAGACGCAAGGGCACAAACGGTTTCCCTTGCGTCTTCGCCCCTTTGCGTCTTGGCGTTACAAGCTGTTACTGCGCCGCGACTTCGCTCATCTGTCGCTGGAAGGCTGGCGCGATGTAAATGTCGTCGCGCTCGGCATTCTCGCGCCGGTTGAGTTCGGCGCGAAAACGGTCAAGCTCTTTGCGACGCAGGATGCTGAGGGCTTCCTCTTCCTGTCGGGCTTCCACCAGCAGCCGGCGCTGGTCTTCGATTTGATTGTGCAGCGCGGCCACTTTGTCGTCCTGCTCGGCGATGCGGCGGTCGAGCATCTTCAGGTTGTGGGTGAGCTGGGTGAGGGCGTCCAGGTCGAGCGGGCCGGTCTTCTTCTTCTCCAGCCGCATATCTTCGAGCAATTCGTTGCGGCCCTGCTGCACGGCCTGACGCAGGTTGTACGCTTGCCGGTGCTCCACAATCAATCGGGCAAGCTGTATTTCCATGGCCTCTACTTTGTTGTGGCGGTAGTTCAACAGCGGTTGTAAGGAGAACTCAGGAGACATCGGGCCCTCTGCATCTATTTCCGTCAGCGACGGAGTGGTGGAATGGGGCGCGGACACGGTGTCGCGCGCCTGCCGGTCAGTGGAGCAACTTTCGTACCAGGTTGGCTCGTGTTGCCGCTACCGAGTGCAGAGTACGCCCACTTGAGGGCCGTGTCCGTAAAGGCCGATTAAATCCCGCATAAAATTTTGGTATAGCCGGTTTGAGTTTTGTTTAGAAGGAGTTCCTTTAGGGTCAGGCTGGTAGTCAACGGATTGGGCGAATGGCACGGATAAATCAGTTCAATCCGTTTCACCCGTTGAAGAACTTTTTCCTAATCACCCCGGAAACGCCCCAGCGATAGTTATTTTCGCCCGATATCGAACAGGCTGCGGACAATGGCGATGACCACACCCGTCACCGCATCGGTCACGACGATGCGGTTCGTATCCTGCCGATCGCGCTCCCAGCGAATGCGCTGTTCCTGACCCTGCTCGCGCTCACGTTTGGATTTTTCATTCGGGTGAGGTGGGCTGGATTGTTTGCTCATCAGCCGTAATCTTCTGACAGCAGAGGCGCGCTGAACGCTTGACGGCCTTCGCCGACATTTGCAACACTTAGCAGAAAGCCCCGCACAACTTCTACACGGCTTAGCGCCGACCCGGCCAGGGCGCGGTTACCACGATTCAGTTCGCGCAGTTCGTCTGCCAGTGCGCCAATGCCGTGTTGCAGAGGCTGCAGTCGGTCGCCGAAGCCGCTGACATTCAGCAGTCTCTCAGCCAGTGTGGGTGAGTTCGAATTGAAGGCGCTGTCGCGTGCCCAGTCTTCAATTGCAGCCCGGCGCGAGTCTTCCATACGGCCCAACAGCCTGAGCCACGCCTCTTTGCGTGTCAGAACATCTGATAGCGTTTTGAAGTCGCTGCTGGCCAGCGCCCGCCGCTCGTCTCGGGTCAGGGCGACCAGCGATTGATAGGCCCGAAACTCATTAACAAGCGCGCTCTCAAGCGCAGCGACATGTGCGTCATCGGCTGAAGCGTTACTCATGCTAACCCGTCCTCAATATCGTCAAGTGATTGTTACGGAATGAGCCAATCAATGACCAGGATGCCCTTCATTTATCCGTAAGCCATTATCGGCAGCCGCTCTCACAACTTGAGCACGACTCTCAGTCCCATCGGAAACATTGCAGGGTGGGGCATTCGTCAACCCTCTATCACCGGTGGCCGCTCGACCTGCGGCTACCCATCCTTGACGATAACGGTCTGAATGCACGGATGATGACGTTGAGCCTGTCGGTAACGAGTAAACTTGAGTCATGTCTTATCTTCGTCCGTTACGCCGCATTCGTTGGGCAGTGGTCTTGATGACCATGACCTCCTCTTCGTTGAGCAATGCATGTAGATTCATCACAGCGCGCGCGTGCAGTTGGCACACACGCGACTCCGAGAGCGAGAGCACTTCGCCAATCTCTTTCAACGTCAGGTCGTCGTAGTAATACATCGACAACACGACCTGTTCGCGTTCGGGTAGGACCTTGAGCGCGTTCACCAGCCGCGCGTGCAGGTCGAGGTCGAGCATGGCCTCGGCTGGGTCGGCTTGTTTAGGGTCGGCCAGGACTTCGTGTAGCGACGTGTCCTCGTCGTGAGCATCGCTGACGGCGTCGAGTGAAAGTAGCACGCGATCCGATTCTGTCAGCGCCTGCCGGAGTTGATCAAGCCCGAGGTTGAGGTGTGTTGCCAACTCCTCGTCGGTGGGCGCACGGTTGAGCGTGAGCCAGAGGCTGGAAACGGCGTTTTGCACCTCGCGCGCACGCTTGCGCGCGGCGCGTGAGAGCCAATCACGCGCGCGCAACTGATCAAGCACAGTGCCCCGAATGCGGAGTGTGGCATACGTGCTGAACTGGGCGCCGTACGCCGGGTCGAAGCGATCCACCGCTTCGATCAGCCCGAGCAGACCGTGGCTGGCGAGGTCTTCGTAATCCGCGCCGATTGTTTGCGAGAAGCCGAGCCGGTTGAGGACAAAGTGTACCAGCGGCACGTAGCGCAACACAATCGCCTCGCGCAACGAGGCGCCGCGCGTGGCCGCATATTGCGCCAGTTGCGCGGCATCGCCCTCAGCGTGTACGGCAGTGCGTTTCACAAGCATCGTGTATCAATACTGTGCCCACCAAACATCAATGCCTGCGCCAGCATCGCCATCGGTCGCGTGACTGTGAGCAGAAAAAGTTGTGTCGGAGCGATAGAGATCGTCGGCATGGATTCAGGGTAGCTGACGGGTATGGGATTGTCTGTAAAGGGCTGATGAAGCGGGACTAAACGGCCCATAAATTTGTGGGCCAGAGCTAAACTTTGTGTGGGCCTGACCGAACGGCTTCTCAGCGCCAAGACGCGAAGAAGCTGGCGAACCAAGTTCGCACGCGGAAGGGTTTTTCGGCTTGCGCCTTTGCGTTAAGTTGTCTGGCCGTTTGCCAGTGGGGTGCGGAAAAAGGCCTCCACCACGCATGGGTCGAAGTGCGTTCCGGTCACTTGGTGGAGGCGCTCCAACGCCACCGAGACGGGCAGGGGCGGTTTGTACGGACGTGAGGAAATGATAGCGTCAAAGGCATCGGCGATGGCGAAAATGCGTGCCGCCAACGGGATGTCCTCACCCGTCAGCCCGCCCGGGTAGCCGGTCCCATCCCAGCGTTCGTGGTGATAGAGCACCACTGGCAACGATGCGGCGAGAAAATCCACGCCGTGCAAAATTTCGTAGCCGAGCTTGGGATGGCGGCGCATAATCACCCACTCTTCATCACTCAGCGGGCCGGGCTTGCGGAGAATTGCGTCGGGGATGCCGATCTTGCCGACATCGTGCATCAGCGCGCCCAGTTCCAGTGCGGCGAGTTCGTTGGCGGAGAGGCCCATCTCGCGGCCAATCGTCATCGCGTAATGGGTGACACGGGTGGAGTGTTCTTCGGTTTCGGTATCGCGCAGGTCGAGCGCGCGCGTGAGGGCCAGCAGCATGTGCCGATAGGCGCGCTCCAACTCCTCGCGGCGCGCGCGCTCGGCTTGAAAAACTTTGCGCAGGTCGCGAGCATACGACACTAGTTGCCGCTCGGCGAGCACCAGGCGTTCGAGTGGCGTGGCCGCCAGTTGACTATTTTCCACCGATGTCGGTTCAGGCGGCGTGCTCATGTATTCGTTGTTGGTGCGCCAGTGCGCGACTCATGCTCAGCGAGTTGAGCACACGATCACTTAATGAGCTTGCGCACAGTTTCTGGCGCGCGTGCGACCCGCGAATTGTCGTGGATGAAGAAACGCGCGAGCCAGCGGAGTAAGAACAACCAGTTCATGGGCGCACTTCCAAAGCGACGATGCCAGCCGATTGATGCGCGTGACCCGAATCATCTTGATCGGCTTCTTTGTCTTGGCGAATGGAAATAAAAAGGCAAACGCTGCCATGCACGTATGCACTGTACAGGAGCGGTATAGGGTTGTCAGTAAATGCCCGATGAAAGGGACGTAAACGCCGGCTTAAGGCGGGGCTAAACGCCGCGCATTATGGCGCTTTCCAAATTGAATTGAGCCATGCGCCAATGTAGAGACGCGCCGCATAAGCGCGCCACGCTTTTTGTGGCGCAGCGACGGCGTCTCTACGACATCAATCAAAACGGAAACCGATCTAAACAGTCGAGGGCAGGCTGTGCAGTGGAGTAACGGTTGGCAAGACCACCGTAAAGACGGTGCCATGCCCAACGCGGCTATCGACCCGAATGTGGCCGCCGTGCTGCTTGATGATGCGGTGACAGGTGGAGAGTCCGAGACCGGTGCCGCGTCCAGGCTCCTTCGTGGTGTAGAACGGCTCAAAGATGCGGCGCAGTTGTTCCGGGGCGATGCCGACGCCGGTATCCGCAATGGTGACATGCAGTTCGCTCTCGTACTGGCGTGTCGTGACGCGAATATCGCCGGTGGAGTCGTTTAGCGCATCGCGGGCATTGAGCAAGAAGTTCAGCCAGACCCCCTGCAGATGGTCATGGCTGGCCGGAACCTGTACTAAAGCTCCATCGAACTCAGTGATCACCTGGACGTTGGCTTTGTTCAGCAGATTCTCCACCAGACGCAGTGCGCTTTGAATGGAGGCATTGACGTCGGTCGGTGTGAACTCGTAACGCTCCTGGCGCGCAAAATCCAGCAGGCTGCGAACGACCTTGAGCGCGCGCTCACCGGCCAGCGCGATCAGGGTGACGGACTCACGCGCATCGCCAGCCGGCAATTCGCGTTGCAGTAATTGCGTGTTGGCGATGATGGCGGTCAGCGGGTTGTTGATCTCGTGTGCGACGCCAGCCGCCAGTTGCCCCACAGCGGCCAACTTCTCCGACTGGGCCAGAGAGGCCTCAAGACGGCGCTTGTCGGTCACGTCTTGTAAAAATAGTACGGCCTGCAATGTGTAGCCGTTGGCGTCTTTGATGGGATAGGTGCTGATCTCCCACTCGGTTGGCTGATTGTCCGTCTCCCAACGGCGTTCACTGCGCTGCGTGCTCTGGCCGTGCGTCAGCGTTTCCAGGATGCGACACCCCACACACGGTGTCGCCCGGTCGTACAGCGCCTCGTAGCACAGCCGGCCCACTAGCGCCTGAGGTTTGGTAGTGTCGCCCAGTTGGTCATTCGGCAGCAGGTCGGCAGCCGAGTTGGGCGCGCCGGCGATCCTGGCCGCCGAGAGGTTGAGCGCGACCAGTTTGAAGTTTCGATCCACGATGTAAATGGGGTGGGGGATGCCGTCGAACAGCGCGCGCAGCGTGTTGCGTGAGTGCGTCACTTCCCAACGGCTGGCCTCGAGGTCGGCGTTGGCCACGGTCAACTTGTGGAAGAGCCGCGCATTTTGAATCGCAATCGCCACCGACCCCGTCATCGACATCAACAGTTCCTGATCGTGAGCGTCGAAGGCGCTGGTCTGTTTGTTAATCACTTCAATCGCGCCCAGAGTCTGCTCGCGCGTGATGAGCGGTGCACACAACACTGAGCGTGTGTCAAAGCCGGTGACAGCATCCACCGTGGTATAGAAGCGCGGATCGGCTTTGGCGTTGTTGACGAGCAGCGGCTTGCCGGTTCGCACGCATTCGCCCACCAACCCCTGCCCGACATCCATCGAGTATTGAAAAATCCAATCGGTATCTTCGGCCAGCGTCTTCTTGAAGATCATCTCGCCGTGTTCTTCATCCAGCAGCAACAACGAAGCCGCCTCCACATGTAACAGCTCGCGGATGCCGTCGATGATCGAAGGCAAAATCTCATCGAGTTGCACCGTGGCCGTCAATGTCGCGGCGATTTTGTTGAGGGCGGCCAGTTCGCCGTCGCGGTCGGGCGTGGTTGGGCGCGCCAATTGCGCGTGAATGGCGCGGGCGATGGCGCGACCCCAGTGTGTGAGGCAGGTCAACGTATGTTCGTCGGGCAGCACACCGGAGAGAAAGAGCTTGCCGTATTGGCCAGTCGCGAGTTCAAGTGGGGCCGTCGTCAGCACTCCTAATAAACTGGAGTCGGCCAAGGTGCTCGCTCCCACGGGCAATTCGATGGCGCGGTTTAAGGCGCTGGACGGGTCGGCCAACTGCTGTTGCCAACGCACTGGCAGGGTGTGGGCGATGACGTTGAGCGGCTCCGAGGCGCCGGGCGGCTGAACGACCAGCAGTCCACCCGCCGCCGCAGTCGCATTGACAATCAGCGCCAGGCCATCCCGCAACAAATTTTCGAGCGGCCCGGCCTGCAGCCACAGATCGTTCAACCGCTCTGTCAAGGCCAATTCGCCGGCCGACAGCGTCGCTGGCATTTCGATGACTCGCGTTTTCGAACGCAGACGAGGCATGACGCGTGTTATTCCGGTGCGATAGTGTAGCCGTGGCCGGGAACCGTGCGAATGAAGTTGGGACTGCGCGGGTCGGCTTCGATCCGCTCGCGCAGATTCTTGACGTGGACGCGCACCAGGTCAGGGCTGCCCGCGTCGGATGGATAATCCCACACTTCCTGCAACAAACGCAATGGGGAGAAAATCTGGCCGGCGTGGCTCATGAGATGGTAAAGCAAATCATATTGCACCGGCGTTAGTTGCACCTCGCCGCGCGGGGTGAAGGCTTTGTAGGTGTGCACATCCAGCGTGTACGCGCCGATGGTCAGCAGGTGGTTGAGCGGCTGGGTGGTCGGGCGGCTTGCTATGGGACGCGTGCGCCGCAGAATGGCGCGGACGCGCAATAGGAGTTCATCCACATTGAACGGCTTGGTCAGATAGTCATCACCACCAGCCCGAAATCCCGCGATCTTGTCTTCGTCTTTGGCTTTCGCCGTGAGGAAGAGGATCGGCACTTCGGTTAACACTGGGTCGGCCCGCATTTCGCGACACACGGTGTAACCGTCCATGCCGGGCATGATGACATCGAGCAATACCAGGCCAGGCGTGCGCCGCCGCGCGGACTGCAATCCCTGAACGCCGCTATTCGCCACTGTGATCTGAAACTCATGACCGCGTAGCGAGCGCTCGATGGTGCGGGAGACGATCTCGTCGTCCTCGATCACCAAAACATCAACGGGTGGGGTCATTCTCTACCTCCAAAGGAAACACAATAGTAAAAGTTGTACCTTGCTCGCGGACGCTGCTGACGGAAATGTGACCGTGATGCTGGCGCACGATTTCGCGGCAAATGCTGGGCTCCATACCGGTGCCTCGACCAATGGTCGCGCCGGCGAAGGCCGGCTCGAAAGCCGCCGGAAGTTGATCGGGAGGGATCGGGGCGCCATTATCACTCACTTGCACGCTCACCGTCTCGTGGCCGTTGAGCAGCGAGCACACGCGGATTAAGCGCGATTGGCTGCTGTCATTGGTCGCGTCGCGCGCCATCAGCAGCAGGTTCACCCACAGGTCTTCCAGTTGGCGGGCGTTCCCATGAATGATGGGCAGCGCGTCGCTCAACTCTACGTCGAGCGTGACGCCGATGGACTCGATCAATCCACCAATAAGGCCGAGCGCATTTTCAATCGTCTGATTGACCGAGAGCGACTCGAGCGTGGCCGAGGCCGGCCGCGAGAAATCGAGCAGGCGGCGCACGGCCTGTTGGGCGCGCCAGCCGCCGTGCTCGATAGCCTCGAGCGATTCGCGCGCGGCCTCGCTGTCGGGGATGTTTTGTCGCAGGAGTTGCGTCTCGGCGATGATGGTGGTGAGCGGGTTGCTGATTTGGTGGGCGACGCCGGAGGCCAGCTCGCCGATGGCGGCCAGCCGGGCGGCCTGCACCAATTGCGCTTGCGCGGCCTGCACCTGGCCCTCCAGCTTTTTCCGCAAGGTGATGTCGCGCGATACATCCATGTGGCCGATGAGTCTGCCATCGCGGTCATACAGCGTTGTCACACTCGAACTGACCCAGATGGATTCGCCGGTATTCCGCTTCCCCAAACGCTCCACGTCAGAAACTTCTGGGCCATGCGCGGCCGGTGGGCGCACTGGCGGCGTGAAGGCGCTGAGATACACCGTCTCCGCATTTTGCCCTAATCGCTCCGCCGCCCGCCACCCGAACAGGGCCTCCGCCGCCCGATTCCAAAAACTGATGCGGCCCTCCAACGTCCACACCACCACCGCGTCGCGCACGTTGTTGAGCAAGAGCGCCTGATATTGAATCTGCTCCAGTGAACGCTGCGCTTCCATCATCATGCCGTACGTGCGGACGGCTTTTTGGATGACGGCCGGCAACATGCTCAGGTAGTCGCCGGTCTTGACGATGTATTCAATCGCGCCACGCTGGATGGCTTGCGCCGCAATGCGCTCATCGCCGCGACCGGTGACCATGATCACCGGCACGCGATAGCCGCGTTTTGGAATATCCGCTAGCGCCTCCAACCCGTTGCCGTCGGGCAGGTTGTAATCGAGCACGATCACGTCATAGCGACTGGTGGCTAGGTGCTCCCACAAGTCGGCCTTGTCCACGGCGATGTCTGCCTCAAACGGGCCGGAGAGATGCAGGAACTCGTGCGCGAGGCGCGCGTGATCCTCGTTGTCGTCAACGATGAGGACGTGCAAAGGCGTCAAGTCACTCAAGGCATTGGTCATGGTATGTCGGCAAGCACACGCCAGGCGGTTGGTAGCGGCTCGGTGCCAGGCAGGAGGCGCGCGAGTGGCAGTGTAAACCATGCGCGACTGCCCTGGCCCGGTCCTTCACTTTCCAAATCAATCGTGCCGTTCATCAGTTCTACTAAATTCTTGCTGATGGCCAACCCCAGCCCGGTGCCGCCATAGCGGCGCGAGGCGGAGTTATCGGCTTGAGTGAATTTCTTAAACAGCCGTGCCCGCTGCTCGGGTGAAAAGCCGATGCCGGTGTCGCGCACTTCGATCCGCACCTGATCCCCCTCCGGTGTCACCGTCACGTCAACCCGCCCCCGTTCGGTGAATTTGACAGCGTTGTTGACAAGATTGATCAACACTTGTCGCAGCCGGTCAGGGTCAGCCTGCACCAACAAATCATTGGGCACATCGGCAATGTGGAGCGTGACGCTTTTTTGTTCCGCCATCAACCGTGTCAGCCGGTCGATTTGACGCAACGTTTGGCCCAACGCCATGGGCGCGATGCTCAACGTCACCTCGCCGGCTTCGATGGTGGCGATGTCGAGGATGTCGTTGACGAGCTGAAGCAATTCTTGTGAGCTGATGAGGGCGGTGTCGAGGTAGCGTCGCTCTTCGTCCGGTGTATCACATAAGCCGTCGAGCACGATCTGCAGGAAGCCGATCACGGCGGTGATGGGCGTCCGCAACTCGTGTGAGGCCACCGCGAGGAAATCACTCTTCACGCGCGAGGCTCTGAGCGCCAGTTCGCGTTGCAGCTTTAGCTCGTCGTTGAGCGCCCGCAAGCTGGCCTCGATCTGGGCTTTGGCTGCGAACAGGCGCGCGTTTTCAATCGCGCTGGCTGCTTGGTCGCCGAGTAGTTGTAGCGAGCGCAATTCGGTTTCGCTGAAATCACGCGGAGCCGGGTAGGCGACGTTCAATACCCCGACGACGCGCTGGCCCAGTTTAAGTGGAAAAGAGACGATGCTGCCCTTCCACCCCGTGCCCGCCGAAATCGCGTGGCGCTGCATATCGTGCACGACCATGACGTTGCCCTGGCGGGCGACCGTATGCGTCACGCCGTTTGCCCGCGGCGCCGCCCACGGATGGTCGTGATAGTGACCGTCCCAATAAGCAGCCCCGAAGGTCAATGCGTCGGTGGAGGCCTCATACAAAAAGATGTGGGTGTCCTCGGCCTCGCCGATCAGGCTGCGGGCGGCCTCCAGCACTTGGCGCATGATGGCGCGCGCGTCGAGTGTGGCCGTCATCCGCAGACTAGCGTTGTGGATGGCTTCGAGTGCGCCGACCTGTTGTTCGACCGATTGGAATAGACGGCGGAAGCGGCGTTCCGACTCTTTGAGCGCCTCAGCTGCCTGGCGGCTGTCGCGACGTTCGGCTGCGCGATCCAACGCCAGCCGGGCAGCACCGGGCAGACGGCGGCGATGTTTGGGCGCTTTGAGGATGTAATCCTCCAGTCCTGACTTCATGGCTTCGACGGCGACTTCCTCGCTCCCGCTGCCGGTGAACATGATGACGGGACAATCGGGTGCGAGCGCCTTGACGGCGCGCAGAACGGCCAGACCGTCTGTCCAACCCAGTTCATAATCGGTGACGACTAAATCGTAATCGGTGCGTGGCAAAGCCGCCGCCAGCGCCTTGGCATCGCCGACCGGCGTGAAGCGCGCATCCGCGAACTCTTGTTTGAGTTCAAACTGGGCGATGGCCCGGTCATCGGGGCTGTCGTCAATCAATAGAAAATGCATACCGCTATCTGCGCAATCAGCTACGGTTACGAATTCGGCTTTCGGCGGGTAATCCCAGGAGTTCGGACACGCTCTCCGCCAGTTCAGCCGTATCGAACGGCTTGGTCATAAATCGATCCACCCGCGCAACGTTGGTCGCCAACACACGTTCCGCGCCGCCGCCTTTGGCTGTCAGCACCAGCACGCGCAAGTTGGAGCGATGCGGGCTTTGGCGGATTTCAGCCAGCAACTCCCAGCCGGTCATCGCTGGCATCATCAAATCCAGCACGATCAGATGGGGTTGCGCTTGTCGCGCCAGGTCGAGGGCCAGATGAGGATGATGCGCGGGCAAGACCTCGACCGGCAAGCGTGAGATCACCTTGGTGATGATCTCGAGCGTCCGTGGGTCGTCGTCCACACACAGCACCAGCGGCTTGGTCGTCTCCATTTCCATTTACCCTATCGCTGTGCTGAACAGGATCGTGATCCGTTCCGACAGCCGGGATAGATCGGTGATCTTGCTCAAATAAGCGGTTGCGCCGTTTGCCACACAGGCTTCCACATCGGCGGGCCGGTTGGAAGTGGTCAGCACCATTACAGGCACGGCCTGCCAACGAGCGGCAGCCCGGATGGTGCGCAAAACCTCCAACCCATCCACCTTGGGAAGTTTAAGATCGAGCAACACCAGATCGGGCAGGGAGCCAAAGGTGGATTGAATCAACTCCAACGCTTGTTGGCCGTCGTCGATGAGCTGCAACTCGGGCACAGGCGTCATGGCTTCCAGCGCCGTTTCGACCAGCAAGGCATGATCGGGATTGTCCTCAATCAGCAAAATTCGAATCGTCATGCCGGGTCTGCCTGCGAGCGCGCCGGAATGGTGAAGAAGAAAGCCGCGCCCGTGCCCGGAGTGCTTTCCACGCGGATGGCGCCACCCCGGCTTTCGATGACTCGTTTAACGATGCTCAGCCCGACGCCCGTGCCCTCGACTTCGATTTGCTTCAATCGCTCGAACAGGTTGAAGATGCGCTGGTGATAATCGGGATGGATGCCGATGCCATTGTCCTTCACACAAAATTCAATGTGAGGCAATGACCTCCAACTCAATTCGATTTGAGGCTGCGGCTGCGCGCCCATAAACTTGATGGCGTTGTTGAGCAAGTTCGAAAAAACCTGACGCAAGCGCGTGCGTGCGTAAGTCACGACCGGCCAACTCTTGGGCAGCTTCAATTGAATGCTGCGTTCAGCCAACGTCTGGCTATAATCGCCCAGCACTTCTTCAATCACTGCGCCCACGGCAATGTCTTCATCCGGTTCCTCACGCCGTCCCACGCGAGAAAGCTCGAGCAGGTCTTGCAATAGCCGGCTGAGGTAATCGGCGTTGGCCCCGATGCGGGCCACGTAACTCTGGCCGCGCTCATCGAGGGCCGCGTGGTAACGTGATTGCAAGAGTGAGGCGAAGCCGCGCAGTGATACGACCGGCGCTTGCAGGTCGTGCGAGACGGTGTAGACGAAGGCTTCCAGTTCGGCGTTTTTCGCTTTGAGTTCGGCCGCGGCCTGTTGCACATCGCCGAAAAGTTGAGCATTGCGCAGGGCGAGCGAGAGCTGATCGGCAATGCCGCGCAGGAGCGCGATGTCGTCTGCGCTCCACCGGCGCGTATGAGTTACCTGCATTAAGCTGATCGTATAAAGCGTTTCGGCGGATTGGCTGGGAATGGGCAGCCAGATCAAGGAACGGATACCGTAGCGGTTGACTGCCCATTCCCCATAGTCGCCTAAAACAGGCGTAGTGTTTTGGGTGTCGAAGGCAAGGGCCTCGCCGGCATGCAATGCGCGCGCAGCTACCGCCAACGCGCCGGTCAGTGCGTCGCGCCGGCGCAGCGAGCGCCGCTCATAGATCATCGGGTTGACGTATTCGTGCTCGGTGAGGAGGGTTTGTTCGGACAGATTGATCAGGCCCACCGTGCAGCGATCAGCTTTCAGGCTGGTTCCAATGGCGCTCACAGCCTGGCTCAACACGTCGCTCAGGCTAAGCGAGCTGTTGACGACGTGGCTGAGATGAGTGAGCAACGCTTCGCGCGTAGCACGCTCGTGTTCGCGGAGCTGGCTCTCGGCGGTGCGGATGGCGGCGGCCAGTTGTTCGGCGATGGCGGCCAGTTCTTCCTCGTGCATCGCCGTAAACGTTTCGGCCTCCGTCGCGCCGACCGTCACAGCGCCCAACGTACGTTGGGCGTCGAGCACAGGCGTCGAAAGCTCCGCAGCGACCTGACCCGGCCAGAGGGCTGAGTCGTTATCTGGGTGCATGCCAAAATCATTCACACACACCGTGTGGCCGGAACTCACTGCCAGACCGGTGAGGCCAACACCCACGCGCGCATGATAGGCTTCCGGCGGAACCTGGTCGGCGCCATCGCCTGCTACCGCGCACAACGCTAAATCATCGCTTCCCGCCTCGGTGAGGTAGAGGGCCACACGGCGGTACCCGAGTTGGACATGCAGCGCTTCGGCCGCTTCCTGCAACACTGTCGCTAGATCAGCTTCAGAAGCGGCGCGCTGGCTAATGCGCGTGATCAACTGCAACACGTGTGTCAAGCGGGCGGCGTGCAAATGGGGCGCCTGTTGGGTCGCGCGGAAGTTCAACTGCGTGAAGGCCATGTAAACCGTTTACGCATCATAGGTTTTTCAGGCGGAAGCAGCCATAAAGCTGGCGTAAGCATTCGGTATGAAAGGTTAGGATCACAGAAAAACCGCGTAAATATTAATCCAGCCGCGCGGATTTGCCGGTTGAAGTTGGTTGGTCAATGGTGAATGAACTGCTACATGCGAGTAGGTTCAGCGATGAAAGGAACAAAATCGGAAGGGGAGTGATCGCTGGCGGGGGCGACGGGTAAAGTAAGGATAAACGTACTGCCCTGGCCTTCGCCAGCGCTGTGAAATGTGAGCGCGCCCCCCAGGATGTTCGCCAGGCGTTGTGAGATGCTCAAGCCAAGACCTGTGCCGCCATAGCGGCGCGTGCTGCTGCCATCGACCTGCACAAAGGGCTGAAACAGCTTGGTCTGTTTTTCCGCCGCGATGCCGATGCCCGTGTCCTGGACGCTGATCTGAATCTGGTTCTCGTGTGTAGTTACGGCCCGCACGGTCACCGAACCCCGTTCGGTGAACTTGACCGCATTGCCAAGCAGGTTGAGCAGGATTTGCCGCAAGCGGTCGTGGTCGGCCAGCGCGATGGGATCGTCCACTGACAAAATGAAATCCAAAGCCAGTCCTTTGGCTTCGGCCTGTGATCGGGTGAGTGATTGCACTTCGGCCAAAGCCAGATTGATGTGGACGGGTTGCACCATGAACTCCATCCGTCCAGCCTCCAGCTTGGCGATATCGAGGATGTCATTGACGACATGAAGCAAGGTGCGCGCCGAGTTATGAGCGGTCGCAACAAACTCGCGTTCCTCGACCGGTGTCTCACACATCCCATCCAGCACCAGGCTGAGCGAGCCGAGAATGCCGGCCAGGGGCGTACGCAGCTCATGCGACGTATTGGCGAGAAACTCGCTCTTAAGCTGGTTGGCTTCCTCGGCCAATCGCCTGGCCCGCGTGAGGTTTTCGAGCAGGCGCGCGTTCTCGAGCGCCAGCGCGGCACGTTCGGCAAAGGTGATGAGGATGCGGCGGGTGCGCTCATTGAACGCATCGTAAACCGGGCTTTGCAGATCGAGTACACCAATGAGGCTGTCACCGGCCTTCAACGGAATGACCAGTTCTGAGCGCGTCGCCGAATTGTTGGCGAGGTAGCGTGGGTCGGCGGCGACGTCGGGCGCGTAAACGACTTCTCCTCGTTTGAAGGCTGATACGGACAGCCCCCGGCCAACCAAAGGCAGGGGAGCATTGGCGACGATGACAGGAAATGTCCCGGCCCGTGCAAACCGCTGGAGTTCAATCTGGGCGTCATCGACGATCATGACACCACAATCCGCCACATCAAACTCGCGCGTGATGGTGTGGGCGATCTCGTCGGCCAGTCGTTTGAGGCCTGCCCCCGGATTGAACAGGCCGCCCGAGGCTCGGTACAGCGAGGCGAGTTCCTCAGCCTGTTGGCGCAGCGAGTCGTAAAGCCGCATATTCTCAATCGCGGGCGCGATCTGGCTCGCAATGGCCCCGAGCAAAGCAATATCGGGCTGTGGATAAAAGTCGTCCGGGTCACGCCGGCCCAGCAGCCAGACGCCCAGGGTTTTATCCTGTATTTGAATTGGGATCACCAGACGAACCCAATCTGAGGCCGCTGGAGTCGTCGGCTCGAATGTTGGCGGGCGATAGCGCTTCGGATCGGCCAGCAATCTGTCTAGCTGCAAGCCTGTTCCCGTGTGGGCCAAATCTTCAGCGGTCAAATCCCGTGCATAGACCGCCAAGCCATCAGTTCCGGCCTTATCCAGCAGGAACAGTGCCGATTGTCGAATGAGCAAGCTGGGAGCAATCTCCTCGGCCAATATTCGAACGAGCGCATCCCGGTCGCGGGCCGTAGGTATACGGCTGGCGAGCACGCGCAGAATTTCCTCCGGGTTGTGGTGGCTGCCATAGGCCAGCAGGTTGACCAATTGCTGGAAGCGCCCGTAGGATGCGGGCGCCAGAACGATGAAGACGGCTGCCACTGCCAGAAGGAGCGGTTGAGTATCCAGCGGGAGGCCGGCCGCAGCGCCTGCGACAAACAAAACCACAATAAACGCTGTGAGATATATCAGCCCAAAACTATATGCGCTCAACAACCGATTGGCTCGGAACTCCAAGGCACCGAGACTGCGCTTATAAGTGGCGTACGAGTAGAACAACGGCAGCGCGGGAAGCGTAATACCAAAGAACAGCGTTGTCAGGCCTTCAGCGATAGGCCGATCAAGCAGGGTTGGTATGATCCATAGAATTACCCCCGGCAAAAACGACAGACCGATCCCCGTCAGCATGAGACTGGCGGCCAGCCGCACCTGTGGTTCTCGCGTGCGCGTCAGTTGATATAGGAGCAGGCCGAGGCTTCCCAGCGTGCCGACAATGATGCTGACAGTGTATAGGGATCGCGGCAGAAAACCCGCCAGGTCCGCAACGATTAAGGCCACTGTGCCCAAATACAAGCCCGGCACGATCACACGTACCAGAGGACGCGACAGCGGCACAGGAACAACGGCATGCAGATGCAGGAAGGTCGGCGCGAGCAACCATGTGGCGGCCAGATATGCGACCGCGACGCCGGCCACCCCGGTAGTGGAGAAGAGCCCTGTCGCTAACCAGATGGCGATCACGTAGTAGAAAGCAATCAGCACCCGCCAGCGATCATCGCGTGGCCGCAAGAAGAGCAGCGCAATCGTACCTGCCAACCAGAAAGGCAGAAACAACCAGAGTGTGAAGAGATACTCGGGCCGAAAGCCTTCGACTGCCGGTGGCATGGTCCATTGGATAGTTCGTTCCACCTCATCACGGATCAAAGTCACTGGGACCTGATTGCCCGGCTCGTAGCCCTCGAACGGAATCGCCAATCGATTGTGCAGATACTCCTCGTAGGTAAGATTGCCAATCTGCGTGATCTGGTCACCGATTTGAATTCGGGGCAGATTCTCAGAACACCATATTTCCTTTTGGTCGCACGCATCAATTGCAACGACACTCCAACGACCATCCAGACCCATGGTTGCGTTGGGAACCCAAGCAATTCCCGCATACGAATAGAATCCGCACAGCACTAACGTTGCCAGCGCAATCGCTACGAGCGGGATGTCCCCCTGGAATGGGCGCCACCCAGATGGTTGCTTCACACCTTTTCCTCGATCAACTCCGCCGGCACCTTCGCGCCAATCGTTTCGAGCATACGTACGAGGGGCAGGGTATGGCTGGTCAAGATGTCGGCGACAGGTTTAGAGTCTACGACTTCCAGTCGTTGCAGCAATTGCTTCGCTTCACGATGTCGAAGGAAGAGCTGATAGCCGCAATAGCTGACCGCTCCGGATTGGATGAGTATCTGCTGGGCGGTTTGTAATTTGGCCGCATCATTAGTCAGCAGTAACAGATTCTCCAATTCAGCCCGGCGCGGGTGTTGGGCGGTGCGGGCGTACAGGATGAGGAGGTTATTCCGGCCGGCGGTCCAGTCGGGGTTGGCCGGGGTTTGAAACGCATCTTCAAGATCATCGTGCAGTTGAATGATCTCGCCGAGCAAGATACCGACATCACGTAAGCCGCGCGCCACGGTTGGTGAGGCGCCGCCTAAATGAGCGCCCAATTCAAAGGCGGCGCCATAAAAGGGCGTGCTTTT